>NZ_JTLI01000025.1 GCF_000799075.1 Cetobacterium sp. ZOR0034 | reverse complement strand
CCACAGCACTTTAGTAAATTATAACAAATAAATTGATGAAGATTTTTATATCTTCATTATACGAGGTGATTTTATGTGGAAAAATGCTGGACCAATTGTTGCTTTATATCCTACTCCCACTGTAGTTGTAGGAATGATTGATGAAGATGAGAAAATTAATTGGATTAATGTTGCTCATGTTGGACTTATTGGATTAGATTCGATTATGCTAAGTATCAATAAGCTTCATTTTAGCAATGAAATTATTAAGGATAAATATGCTGTTTCTGTGAATATAGTTACAGAAGAGATGCTAGAAGCTACAGATTTTGTTGGGATAGTTAGTGGTAGAAAAGTTGATAAATCAAATGTTTTTGAATATACTATGGGAATACGAAATGTTCCTATGATCAATCTTTCTCCTATTGTTATGGAGTGTGAACTAACTGATAATTTTGAAACTAAGGAGCACAATCAATATATCTTTAAAGTTAGACATACGCATATAAAACCTGAAGTCTTAAATGAAAATGGAAACATTAACTACGATCTTCTAAAACCTATACTTTTTGAAATGCCTACTAAGTCATACTACAAACTTGGTGATAAAGTCGGAGATTGCTGGAAAATGGGTGAAAACTTCTATAAATAACATAACTAAAAAGGGGCTTTAAAAAAAGCCCCTTTTTATCAAACCACCGAAATCTTAGTTAAAATCGTACTTCCTAAAAATATCATCCCTACCAAAATCATCAATCCAAATTCTATTTTATTACTCTTCATTTCTTCTCCTATTTTTTAGTTTTTTTATCCTAACAACCTAATAAAAAATTTCCAAACCCTCTAAATATAAATGGTGACATGCCATTTAAATATAGATATCTAGTTCCGAAAAATGTTATTATATGACCTATTATCATAACTATAAAAATTCCTACTAAAAAATAGATTAAACTAAAACTACCCTTTCTAGTTCCTATAGAATCGTATGTAATATTTTCTCTTCTTTCTGTTAATAAAAAAATGATTAAAATAAGTAAAATTATAGTCACATTCTCACATCCTTTAACAAAATTTTATGTTATAACTTATAATACAAAATTTTTGTTTCAGAATTATGTCGATATTTAGTAAATTTTTTTACTAAATATATTTTACAATTTTATCAAGATTTTTCTTCTTTGTATGTGTTGGAAACGGTACAGTTCCTTCAGGCGCATATCCTATTGGCATAATCAGAAGAATTTTTTCATCTTTTGGAAGATTAAATGCTTCTTCTAATTTATTATGTGAAAAGAAATTCACCCAACAAGTATGAAGTCCAAGTTCAGCAGCTTGAAGCATCATATAAGTCGCAACAATACTCACATCTTCTATTCCTGAGCTCTCTCCTTCAACTAAAGGATTTTTCCATTCTTCATTTTTATCATATGCAAATATAAAAATAGTTTTCGCACCATAACCACAGGGAGTCAATTCTGAAAGTTTTTCTATCGCCTCTTCACTTTGAAGCACATATATTTTTTGAGGTTGCTGATTTTTTGCTGTTGGAGCCATATTTCCAGCTTCAAGAATTAACTCTAACTTCTCTTTTTCAACAATTCTATCTGTAAATTTTCTTACTGTAAATCTTTTTTCTGCAAGATTTTTAAATACCATAAATAAATCCTCCTTGTATAATTTTAATAGCTTGCTAACTTCATAAAGATATGCTGTACATATGATACCTTATTTATTTTTTATTAACAATTACTATTTTTTTTAATACTAAGTATGTTTTTTCATACTATTAAAGGAGTGATCACATGACATTTGAAGAATTCAAATTAAAAATTCAAACACCTTATAACGATGAAAATTGTCCAATTATAAAAACCCTTGAACTTCTAAGTGGGAAATGGACCACTCGTGTAATTTATGAACTCGAAAGAAATGAAAAATTTCGTTTTGGAGAATTAAAACGAGCCTTACCTACAATAACAAACACAATGCTTTCCAATACGTTAAAACTTTTAGAAGAAAAAAATATCGTAATAAGAACACAATTTGATGAAATACCTCTCAGAGTTGAATACTCCCTATCAGAAACAGGAAAATCTATGCTGAAAATCTATTATGAAATAGCCTTATGGGGAGATAAATTCTTAAAATAAAAAGCCCCTTAGGGCTTTTTTATTTTGAATTTATTTTTTAAAATCAGCTTTTTTATAATCAAAAGCTTTTAATGTATTTCTAAGTTCTCCATTTACACTATTTGCATGGAATGTTGATCCCGCTAAAGAATCCACTGGTAATTCTTCGGCAGCTTTTCCTAAATATTTATTTATCCATTCTTGATCGTGAACATTCTGATGTTTGTCATTTGCATCTGGTAAATAAAAACCTAGTAACTTTCCTTCTGGAGATATAACTGTTATTAATGCCTCATGCTTATTATAAGATTTTACATGTGTTAATCCAGTATAAGCTACAACTTTTCCATCTTTTTCTATCGTCGCAAAATTATAATATCCCAAATTAGGTGCCTCGTATACATCTCCTAAATTATCAAAAGTTACCCCCGATTTCTTTATAGCTTCTTCAATTTGTGGTTTGTATCCCTCTATCGAATATTTTCCTAAATCTTCTGATTTCGCTTTATAAGCAAAAGCTAATTGTGATAAACAAAAAATCATTAATAATACTTTTTTCATTTTACCCTCCCGTTTTTAGTTAATGTTGTACTATTATAACATATTAAAACTTATTTTGTATAGTTTTTAGAGTTAATTTTTTGTAAAAAACAAATTCTTTTGTTGAATTATTATTCAAAAAGTTGTAAAATACTAAAAAAGAATATGTTCTAATAAAGGAGTTTTATTATGGAAAGAATTAAAAGTAAACTGCACGAAATTGAAAAAGAGTATCTCGAACTTGAAACAGGAATCACAGACTACTCAAACAACATCATCAAATCCCCTGATTTAAAAAAGAAAGGATCTAAATTTGGGATTTATGAACAAAAAGGTAAAAAAATGATGCTTAGATTGAAAGCTGTTGGAGGCGAACTTTCAAAGGAGAATTTTAAAAATTTAGTTGATATTATGTATAGTGAAAATATACCTTACTTACATCTTTCTACTAGACAAAACTATCAACTTCACGAAGTTGAATTCGATAAAGTAAAATCAACAATTAACCTTTGTAATGAAAAAGAGATGTACTTTAGAGGTGGAGGTGGAAATACTTTCAGAAGTATTTTAGTTTCTACATACACTGGTGTAGATAAAAAAAGTAATTTCGATGTTGCTCCCTATGCAAAAATGATTGAAAATGAAGTTTTCCTGATGGATAAAGCTTTTGATTTTGGAAGAAAATTAAAAATTGGTTTCTCTAATAACACTGAAGATGAATTTGTTATGGCTGTCCAAGATATGGGATTTGTAGCTAAAGAGATCAATGGAAAAAAAGGATTTAAAGTTTTTGCTGGTGGTGGAATGGGAAGAGGTAGTAAAATTGGACATATTTTACTTGAATTCTTACCTGAAGAAGATTTATTAAAAGCTGTTAAAGCTATGATTGAACTTTTCCATGACCGTGGAGACAGAGTTAATAGAATGCAAGCTAGACTTAGATTCCTTGTTGAAAAAGTTGGTATTGAAGGATTTAGAAAAATATTCCTAGAATATTTTAACAAGGAAAAAATAGAAAATGGTCATATTGAAGCTGTAAATTATACAAATTATATCTTAAATTTAAATAAATTCGATCTAACTAATTCTAGTGATAATTTTAACCAATGGAAAGATATCTGTACGAAAGAAACTAAATTTAAAGATATTGTATCTCTTGTTCTTTATGTAAAAAATGGAGATTTAACAAAAGAACATTCTAAAAAGTTAGTTACTCTTTTAGAGAAAATTAACGCTCCTTTAATAAGAGCAACGATCAATCAAAATTTAGTTGTTCCATTAGTTCACAAATCTGCACTTCCTTATATATATGAGTTTCTAAATACTGAGATTCCAGAAATAGTTACTGAATCATTCTCTATTAGAGGACAAATTAGAGCATGTGTTGGAGCTAAAATATGTATGATTGGTGTTCAAGACTCTGTTGCTGTTGCTGATGCTATTGGTATTGAATTAGATTCTTTAGCAACTAAATATCCTCAGTATAAAAGAATTATATTTAAAGAGGCTAAAAATATAAGAATTTCAGGATGCCCTAGTTCTTGTGCTGGTATTCCTGTTGCTCCTTTAGGTTTTATAGGTTTAAAAAAGAAAATTAATGATGTTTTAACAGATTGTATGCAAGTCTATATGGGAGGAATTTTAACTGAATCTGTTCAATCTTTAGCTTTTGAAATCCCTAACCTTATAATTCCTATAGATGAAGTTCCTCTTCTTGTTAAAAGATTATTTGAAGATTATCTAGAGATGCTACAGGTTTATGATATAACTTTTGCTCAATATATGTATGAAAGAAGATTAGAAGAGTTTTAATTTAAATGAAAATAATAAGGAAGATTTTTTCTTCCTTTTTTATTTTTACTTTTTGAAAATATTTTTTTATTTATTTTTTTATTAGAAAAAATATTCTATTTTTTCTTGACTTATTTTATTTTTTCATTTAAAATTAACTTGAAAAATAAAATTTATGAGGTGATTTTTATGTTGGCAGAACACTCTAAAACTAAAAAAGTATTTGATAATGGATTCCAAATCGCAAAAAATGCTGATTTAGCATCTAAAAAATATGGTCAAAAAAATGTTATAAATGGAACTTTAGGAATATTTTACAACGATAACGAAGAGATGCATACATTAGATATTGTTAATAAAGAATATAAAAATCTTTCAGATAAAGAGCTTTTTAACTATTCTTCAAGTATAAGTGGTGAAGAAAGATTTATCGAAGCTGTTAAACAATATGTTTTAGGAAAAAACTATTCAAATAATCTAGATAATAATTTTTTAGAAGTTATTGCAACTCCTGGAGGAAGTGGTGCTATATATAACACATTTAGAAACTATATAAATCCTGGTGAAGTTGTCTTACTTCCAAATTATATGTGGAGTTCTTATAAACTTATGAGTAAAGAGGTTGGTGGAGGATTCCAAACCTATTCTTTATTTAATAGCAAAGGAAAATTCGATCTTATAAATTTCAAAAATTCTGTAATTGAATTAGCTAAAATTCAAAAAAATTTAGTGATTATTCTTAATAATCCTTGTCATAATCCAACTGGATACACTATGTCAACTCATGAAGTTAAAGAGGTTATGCAAATTCTGAGAGAAGCTTGCTCTCTTTGTAATATTATATTAATAAATGACATTGCTTATATGGACTTCAATAATAAGGTTAATAACTTTAAAGATTTTTATCAAGATTTGCCTAGTAATCTACTAGTTATGATAA
This sequence comes from Cetobacterium sp. ZOR0034, assembly GCF_000799075.1. Taxonomy (NCBI): domain Bacteria; kingdom Fusobacteriati; phylum Fusobacteriota; class Fusobacteriia; order Fusobacteriales; family Fusobacteriaceae; genus Cetobacterium; species Cetobacterium sp. ZOR0034. The sequence goes on along the minus strand of NZ_JTLI01000025.1, from coordinate 18,549 downwards.
CTTTCAGCATGTCTAAATCATTTTGCTGTTATGGACTTAGAGTTGGAGCACAAATAGCAATCTCTTCATCTGCTGAAACTATAAACAACTTCCTAGATGCTAGTATTTACACTTGTAGAAGTGTTTGGTCTAATATCCCAAAAGGTGGTATGACTTTATTTAGCAATATCGTTCTTGATAAGAAAAAATATAAACAACTTCTTTTAGAACAAACTTATATGAAAAATATGTTAAAAGATAGAACTGATATTTTCCTTGGTGAGGCTGCGGCTGCAAATCTTAAAACTTTACCATATAAAAGTGGATTTTTTATAACAATCCCTTTTGACAATATTAGCGATGAAAAAATGGCAGATAAACTAAAGGATGAAAATATTTTTACTATTATTATTCCTGGTGCTATTAGACTTGCTATTTGTAGTATACCTAAATATAAAATCTATGGTTTGGCTCAAAAAATAAAAAATGTTATATCACAAATTTAAAAACTATCCCCCATCAATCTATGGATGGGGGATTTTTTTACATCTGAACAGCTCCTTTAAAATCTATCTCTAAACTCTTAACTCTCCAATTATTTTTTAAATTTTTCAAATCATAGTCAATCTCTTTATCAAAATTAGTGTCTTTACTAATATTTATAACTGTCGATCCAGATCCACTTATAAAAAAACCTATATTCTTACTTTTTTCACAGATATCTTTCACCTTGTCAAATTCATAAATTAAAAGTTTTCGATATTTTTCATGTAGATTATCCACTAATGATCTTTTTATTAACTCTTGGTCTCCTTTTTCAAAAGCTTTTAATAAAACTGCAACTCTTGAGATATTAAAAATTGCATCTTTATATGGCACTGTCTCAGGAAGTATCTCTCTAGACTCTTTTGTAGAAACTTGAAAATCTGGGATTATTGCATAAAAATAGATATCTTTATGGATATCATAATTAACTGTATACGGCTTATTCTTTTCCATAAAAGATGCTGTTAATCCACCATATATTGCAGGAGCTACATTATCTGGATGACCTTCTAAGTTTGTACATATCTCAAATATCTCCTCTTGTAACAAATCTCCTCCTAGCAAAATATTCGCTCCCATAACTCCTCCGACTATGCAGGCCGCGCTACTTCCTAATCCTCTAGAAACAGGAATATCACTTTTAATTTCAATCTCTAATCCATCTATGCTTACCCCTAATTTTTCTGATGTGTATTTGAATGCTCTATAAACTAAATTTTCTTCATTCTGAAATTCCTTTTCACAACCCATTATTTTAATTCCACTCTCTATTTTTCTAAAACTGAAATATGAATACAACTGGAATGCCATTCCTAAAGAGTCAAATCCAGGACCTATATTAGCTGTTGTTGCAGGAACTTTTATCGTTATCATAACATCATCTCCTCTATATATCTTTTTATATCCTCTTTTTCTATAACTACATTATGAATAATTTTTCTTTCTTTTAAATCTTTTAAATTTTTGGGGATTTCAACTCCTGTCTTTTCATTGAGAAGTTCCATCACTCTAAAATCATCTTCTTCTATCTCTCCAAATATGGCTTTATATACATCACGACTAAATTTGTATGGACTTGCCGTCGATAATACAATCACTTTTTCCCTTGAGTTTAATTTAGCGAAATCTTCAGCTCCTTTAAAAGCCACAGCTGTATGAGGGTCTAAAATATAAGAAAATTTATCGTATACTCTTTTTATCACTTCTAAAGTTGTTTTATCATCAGAATAACTAGGAGTAAATATATTATCCATCTTTATTTTTAAACTTTCTAATATTTCATATTTTCCCGTTTTATCTAATAAATCCATTAAATAATTTATATATTCCGAATCTTCTTCACTTAAATGATATAAAACTCTTTCTAAATTACTCGATATTAAAATATCCATAGATGGTGTGTTCGTTTTTTTTAACTCTCTATTCCTATCATAAACTCCTGTTTTTAGAAAATTATAAAGAACATTGTTTTCATTCGAAGCACAAATTAATTTATTTATAGGCAATCCCATCTGCTTTGCATAGTATCCTGCTAATATATTTCCAAAATTTCCTGTAGGAACAGAGAAATTTATTTCTTCACCAAACTTTATCTCTCCGCTCTCAATCAATTTCATATATGAATAAAAATAATATACTATTTGTGGTATAAGTCGCCCTATATTTATTGAATTAGCTGAAGAGAGCTCTATATTTTTATTCTTTAATTTTTCTTTTAAATTTTTATCATTAAACACACTTTTGACTGCACTTTGTGCATCATCAAAATTACCATTTATTCCAACCACAAATACATTGTCTCCCTCTTGTGATAACATTTGTTTTTCTTGAATTTTACTTACTCCATATTTAGGATAAAAAACTATAACTTGAATCTGACTTATATTTTTAAATGCTTCTAAAGCTGCCTTTCCTGTATCTCCAGATGTCGCTGTTAAAATCAATATTTTACTTTTTTCTTTTGACTTCTCTATCGCACTTTTTAAAAGATAAGGAAGTATTGAAAGTGCTATATCCTTAAATGCAGATGTCGGTCCATGAAAAAGTTCTAATACATAGGTATTATTGTCTATTTTTTTTAAAAAAGTAATCTCTTCTGCCGAAAACTTTTTATTATATGCTTGCTCTATAAATTTTTCTAATTCATCATTTTTATAATCATCTAAAAAAGTTGCTATGATTACTTTGGCAATTTGTTTGAAAGTTTTATTTTTTATAACCGATAAATTTATTTTTTGAATATCTTGTTTTACAAAAAGACCACCGTCAATTGATATTCCAGTTTTTATAACTTCTGAAGATTTATAATTTTTTTTCTCTCCTCTCGTACTAATATATCCCATTTTTTCACCCTCCAAAAAATTATTGATTTTAATTATCAAATATGATATCATGTCTTCAAATTAAAAACAAGTGTTTTTATTATAAGGACACGATAGGAGGAATTTATGAAAATAGCTTTATTAGGTTTTGGTACAGTCGGTAGTGGTGTTTATGAAATTATCAACAGTAATTCTACATCTTTTTTGATTCCCATAAATATAAAAAAGATTCTAGTTAAAAATATTAGTGATTATTTTTTTGATATTATGACTACTGATATAGACGAGATAATAAATGACCCTGAAATCGAGTTAGTTGTAGAAGCAATCGGTGGAATAAATCCTGCCTACGAATATATAACTAAATCTCTAAAAAATAAAAAACATGTTGTTACCTCAAATAAATCAGTTGTAGCTCTATATCTTGATGAGTTTTTAGAGTTAGCTAAAAAAAATAATGTTCAATTTAAATTTGAGGCTAGTGTTTGTGGTGGTATTCCCTGGATTAAGTCTTTATATGAAACAAAAAAAATCGACAATATCTATAAAGTATCTGGAATTTTTAATGGAACAACTAATTTTATTTTAGACAATATGAAAAATAAAGAAACTGACTTTCTAGAAACTTTAAAGATCGCTCAAAATTTAGGTTATGCTGAAAGCGATCCCTCTGCTGATATAGATGGAATTGATATTTTAAGAAAACTTCAAATAACTTTAAATATCGCCTTCAATTCTAATATTTATCCTGAAGATATCGATATATTTGGAATAAGAAATATCTCAAAAACAGATATAGAATATTTCAGAAAAATTAATTCTACCATCAAACTAATTGCAACAGGCAAAAGACATGATAATCTTTTTTATGCTAATATTGAACCAGTTGCATTTAAAAATGAAAAAATGGAAGCAATTATTCCTAATAACTTCAATTTAGGAAGTATCTTTGGAGATACTATTGGAGAACTAAAATTTTATGGTCAAGGTGCTGGAAAACTGCCTACAGGAAATGCTGTTGTTAGAGATATTCTAGATATTTTATTTAAAAAAAATTATCTTTTAACAGAAATAAATAAAAAAAATTATCTAAAAAAAGATTCATCTTTAAGTAAAGGAAAATATTATATTCGTATTCAAAACGAAGAATTTAAATTAAAATATTCACAAATTATAGCTGAATCTTTTCAATTTAATAATGAGAATATTTTTATCACACAGACTATTGAATCTAACTACATAAATTTAATTTCAAAAGAATATTCTAATGATAATCTTTTTTATGTAAAAATTGAAAATTAAAAAAGAAGTATAAATATTATTTACGAAAATATCCATTAACCAATCCTTGTTAAAAAAATAACTTTTTTATGAAAAATAAAAAATATTTTTTATTTTTTTATTGACTTTTGTATAAAAATAGTTTATTATCTGTCTTAATAAAAAGACAAAAGGAGGAAATTTATGAACACTAAATTAAAATTCGGATTTTTACTAGCTCTGATAATTATAATATTAAGCTCTTCGGTTTGAATTTAGTTGAAATTTTTCTCTAAACTATTCAAGCCTTATTTTAGTACAAATTTAAGGCTTGAGCAATCAGAGTAATTTTATGGCTTGAGTCTAAATAGATTCAAGCCTTTTTTATTTAATAAAATTTCGGGAGGAGATAATTATGATAAACACAGGAAAAATTTGGTTCAATGGAGAATTTAAAGAACATGATGATGCCAAGGTACACGTTTTATCTCATGTTTTACACTATGGTTCAGGATGTTTCGAAGGAATTCGATTATATCAATTAAAAGATGGAAAAACAGCTATTTTTAGATTGCAAGAGCATATTGATAGACTTTATGATTCTTGTAAAATTTATAGAATGGAGGTTCCTTATACAAAAGAGGAATTTCTAAAAGCTGTTGTAGATACGATTAAAATAAATAATTTAAAAAGTGGATATATTAGACCACTCGTTTTCAGAGGATACAATCAGCTTGGGGTTAATCCTGCTGTTTGCCCAGTAGAAACAATTATTGCGGCTTGGGAATGGGGAGCTTATCTCGGTGAAGATGGACTACAAAATGGAATCAAAGTTTGCGTTTCGTCATGGAGAAGACCTGCTCCTAATACTCTTCCAGCTCTAGCTAAAGCTTCTGGAAACTATTTAAGTTCACAACTTATAAAAATGGAAGCCTTAGAAAATGGTTTTGAAGAGGGATTAGCTTTAGATTATCTTGGAAATATCAGTGAAGGTAGTGGAGAGAATATATTTCTCGTAAAAAATGGAGAACTTTTGACACCGCCTGTTGCTTCATCATCTCTTGCTGGGATTACAAGAGATGTCGTTGTAAAACTTGCTACAGATTTAGGATTGGTTGTTAAGTATGAAACTCTACCTAGAGAATTTCTATATCTAGCAGATGAAATCTTTTTAACTGGAACAGCTGCTGAAATAACTCCTGTAAGTAATGTTGATAACATTAAAGTTGGTAATGGTAGCAGAGGTAAAATAACAAAATTGATTCAAGAGGAATTCTTCAAACTAGTTGGTGGTGAAAATGAAAAATATAAAAGTTGGTTAACAACTATCGAATAGAATATAAAGGAGGATATTATGAGAAGCTATTTTATGGGAGTTATTGTTTTAATTATCGCATATTACACTTATGGTAAATATTTAGAAAAGAACTTTGGAGTTGATGATAGAGATACTCCAGCTATCTCAAAAAAGGATGGCGTTGACTTTGTCCCTATGAACTGGTTCAAAAGTCTTCTTGTACAATTTTTAAATATCGCTGGATTAGGACCTATCACAGGTGCAGTAGCTGGAGCTATGTGGGGAAGTTCATCTTTTCTTTGGATAGTTTTTGGAACTATTTTTGCTGGAGCTGTCCACGACTACTATACTGGAATGATTTCAATGAGAAATAATGGTCAAAATATGCAAGAACTAATTGGAAAATATCTTGGAAATGCTGCAAAAACTTTTACAAAATACTTCTTAGTTATTCTTTTAGTTATTGTTGGAGTAGCTTTTATCACAGGACCAGCTGAAATACTACAATCTTTCACTGGAGTTAATAAAACGTTTTGGCTAGGTCTAATCGTCGCTTATTATATCGTAGCTACTCTATTGCCAATTGATAAAATCATCGGAAGAGTTTACCCTTTATTTGGCGGAGCACTTGTTTTAATGATGTTTTTATTAATTGGAGCAATGTTAATAAAAGGAGTTAATATTCCTGAAATAAGTCTATCTAATCTACATCCTAAAAATTTACCTATTTTTCCTTATATGTTTGTTGTTATCTCTTGCGGTGCCATTTCTGGTTTTCATTCAACTCAATCAATTCTGGTTGCAAGATGCTTAAAGAGTGAAAAAGATGGTCGAAAATCTTTTATGGCTGCAATGTATTTAGAAGGATTTGTAGCCTTAACTTGGGCCGCAATCTCATTAGGTTTCTTTAATGGTGTTGATGGACTAGCTTCTAGTGGGGGAGGAATGGTAGCTGTAAGTAAAATGATTACTGGTCTTTTAGGTAGATATGGATTAATTTTTACTCTATTCGGATTAATAGCTCTACCTATTACAACAGGTGATACTGCATTCAGAAGTGCTCGAATAACTATTGCTGAGGTTTTGAATTACAATCAAAGCTCTTTAAAAAATAGACTTCTTATTGCTCTTCCTTTATTTATTCTAGCTGGATTTTTATCTCAATTTGGTTTTAACACTCTTTGGAGATATGTTGCTTCTACAAATCAATTATTAGCTACTCTTGGACTTTGGACTTGTACATTTTACTTCATAGAGAAAAAAAGAAACTATTGGGTTGCTGGTATTCCAGCTTCATTCATGACAGCTATGATTAGTTGTTACTTCCTAGTAGCACCCGAAGGATTTAAACTAACAAATATGAGTTTAGTTTATACTTTTAGTACTATGATTTTCTTCATATCTTTAATTTTGATTGGATTAAAAGGAGTAAAAGAAAGTAAAAAAGCTACTGTATAAAAATAAATGGTAGGGGAAATATCTCCCCTACCATTTATTTTATAATAATCTCTTTTGACTTTATTTTCTCAACAATTATCTGTAAATTCTCTATTTTATCAGTTCCAATTATATCTTTTGTATTTCTAAAATCTGTTGTCCCTACTCCGCCTTCTGCCAATCCGTAATAGAAATCTCCACCTTTAAATTCATTATTTAATATTGATTGAACTGTATTATATACTGCTATATCTACGTTCTTCATCATAGATGTTAATACTGTTCCTTTTATAAAATCATCTTGATCTGAGTCTACTCCAATCGCATAGATACCATTATCTTTCGCAGCTTCTAAAACTCCTAGTCCACTTCCACCAGCAGCGTGATATAAAACATCAGCTCCTTGCTTTATGTGCATAGTTGCCATCTCATTTGCTTTCAATGGATCACTAAAAGCTGATGTTCCACCTATATAAGCACTCAGTACTTTTATTTCAGGATTAATGTACCTAGCACCTTGCTCATATCCATCTTTAAATTTGTTGATTAGAGGCATATCAATTCCTCCTACAAAACCAACAACTCCAGTTTTACTCATCATTGCTGCTAAAGCTCCCATTAAGAATGATCCTTCATTTTCCCTAAATAACAGATTCTTTACATTTTCTTCACTTGTACTATTATCTATCATTGCAAATTTCAACTCTGGATAATCTCTCGCAACATTTTCTATTGCATCTTTCATTGGGAATCCTACTCCAATTATAAAGTCATAACCTGCATCAGCATATTCTCTCAAAAAATCCTCGTCCTCTAATGAAGTTTTTGGTTCAACGTATTTAAAATCTATTCCTAAATCTTTTTTAGCCATTTCTAATCCTCTATATGCAGAATCATTAAATGATTTATCTCCTAATCCACCTGTTGATAAAACTAATCCAATTTTTAAATTAGCAAAACTCTCTAAATTTTTTCCTAAAAATATTGTAATAATTATTACAAAAACTCTAAAAAAACTTCTCATAAAAATAAAAACCTCCAATTTTAATTAAACCCATGCTTCACACGAGCTTAAATTAAAATTGAAAGTTTTACAATTTCAAAATTAAGCCCATAGTAAGTTATTTTCGGTAACTTGTAGAAACGTTTCACCATATTAGAAACATATACAGGATTTGTATTAATTATATATTAAATTTATACTTTTGTATAGTTTTTATTTTCACTTCTTCAAAAAAGAAAATAAATTTTTATTTTTTCTTGACTTGTTGACTTTTTTTTCATAAAATCTAGTTAGCAAATATATTTTAGGAGGATTTTATGAAACAAGAAATTTTTATAGGTAGAAATAGTGCAATTTTAAATTTTTCAACAAAGTATTGTGATACATCTGAAAACTTACTTTCAAGTTCATCTTTTAAAAAAGTTCTTTCAAAATATATCCACTCAATTGAAAGTAAAAATACCTCTGTTTTCCAATTTTTAAAATCTAATTGCAGCGAAGATATATCTGGAACTATGATTAGACTTTTTAAACTTTTAATCGTCTTAGAAAAAAATGAGGTTTCAAAACTTGATCCTACCCTTACATCTCTTTTAAATAAAGAATCTCTTCTTTTTGAATTTATTGAGGGACTTTATTCTTATTGGAGAAAATATGAAAGATATGCTATTATCCGTAATAAAACTACTAGTTTAGGTCTTCAAAACATCAATTTTATAGACTCTATGAATAGTTTTACAAACTTAATATTAAAAACATATCGGCTTGTTGAAGAAAATATTCTGGGTGAGCACCACAGAGTTTACAGACAATTACATGCTGGTGTTAATGCTGGACTTATTTTAAACGATATCTCTTGGAAATGTCCTAAGGAATATTCTTTTTTAGAAAAAATTCCATTTGTTGAATCTATTGTTTTACAACCACCATTTATTACATACCCAGGTAAAAATACTCGAAAAGGAATTTTTTGTGAAAATAAAGAAAATCCTATTGAAAATCTAACTCTTAATTTAGAAAATTGGATATGTTTCCCTGCCAAAGTTGGAGAACTTTTAGCATTTGTATATTTTGATATCAACTTTATGGCCCAAGGAGTTACTTTATGCAACCTCTTTGAATTGGCTAAAAAAGAGGAATATATCGATAAGAAACCCGATATCATTTATATGTATGGTGTAAAAGATTTCCATTCAGAAATGAGAACAGAGTTTTATAAAGATTCTCAAAACGATGTCATGGTAGGGTATGTTAATTTCAACGAAGGAATCGATTACTTTGGATATATGAAAAAAATGATTTTAACTCTACATAACTTAAAAATGATTGATTCAGGTTACCTTCCAATTCATGGAGCTATGGTTAATCTTCTATTTAAAAACGGTTTGGAGAAAAATGTTATCATTATGGGAGATAGCGGTGCCGGAAAATCTGAAAGTCTAGAGGCATTCAGAAAACTTAGTGAGAATTATGTTAAAGATATGAAAATCATTTTTGATGATATGGGTGTTTTAAAATTAGATAATAACTCTCTTACTGCATCTGGAACAGAAATTGGAGCTTTCGTTAGACTTGATGATTTAGATATTGGCTATCCATATAAAGAGATTGATAGAAGTATATTCATGAATCCTGATAAAATAAATTCACGTATAATTATCCCAATATCAACTCATGCGGATATAACAAAAAAATATCCTGTAGACATGTTCTTATACGCAAATAACTATGAAGAGGGAGAAGAGTTAGAGTTCTTTGAAAATTCAATAGTTGCAAAACCTACATTCATAAACGGAGCTCGTAATGCCAAGGGAACAACTAGTGAAATCGGTTTAGTTACATCATATTTTGCTAATCCATTTGGACCTGTTCAGAGAAAAGATGATACAGACATTCTTATAGATAAATATTTTGATAAAATGTTTGATGATAAAACATTAGTTGGACAAATAAGAACTGGGCTAGGAATAGAGGGGCTTGAGAAACTTGGACCTGAAAAAGCTGCAAAAAAATTATTTGAATTCTTAATAAAATAATATATTTAAAACATATGGGAGTTAGAAATCTAACTCCCATATCTCATCTATTTTACAGTTTCTAATTGCTCATTCTCTAAGTTATATCTCTCTAAATCTAACTTGCCTTCACTTTTAGAAACATATACTGCAACTGCGCTATCTCCAACAACATTTAAAGCTGTTAATAGCATTTCTAAAGGTCTATTAATTCCTAAAATTATTGCATAAGCTGATACAGCTACTTCATTGCTATATCCCATTCCTGTTAAAATTGTAAATAGTATTATAGCTCCACTTCCTGGTGCTGCTGGAGTTCCAATTGATGCCAGTAAAGCTAATATAGAGATTGTAACTAAATTGAATACTGTAATCTCATATCCTGCTACTCCTGCTATAAACAGCGTTGCTATAACTTGCATAATTGCTGTTCCATTCATATTTACAGTCATTCCCATCGGAAGTACAAATGATGTTGTAACCTCATCTACACCTAACTTTTCAATAGTAGCTTTTGTATTCAATGGAAGTGATGCTGCTGATGACGAAGTTGAAAATGCAAACATTGCCACATTCGATATCTTTTTCATAAAGTGAATTGGATTTAATCCTGTTGAAATCCAAACAATAAACGAATATCCAAAAACTAAGAATGTTAACAGTGTAATTGCTGTCAAAACAAAGTAGATACTTGCTATTTTTAAATATCCTATTCCATAGATAGCAAATGTTCTAACCAATAAAGAAAAAATAGCTATCGGTGCAAACTTATTTATAACAAAAGTTAAAAATATTTGTGACATCTTATTTAATTCAATTACACCTTTTTTTATAATAGAATCTTCTTCATTCATTTTATTTAAAATAATCCCTGCAGATATTCCCAAAAATACAGCTACAAGAACGTTTCCATTATTTGATAATCCAGCTAATATGTTTTGTGGTATAGCTTTTATTAAAATCATAAGTGGATTTGAAGATGTCGCTCCTCCTGATACACTTACATTTTGAATTGATGCTGAAAATAGTTTAGCTTTATAAGCCATCATTCCAATTATTGAAGCATACACTAAAGCCAAAACTGAACTCAATCCAAATCCTAAAAATGTTTTATATGATATTCTTTTTAAACTTTTCGAATCTTGAATATTTGTAACAGCTATTATTATTGATGTAAATACCATTGGAATTATTACCAACTGTAACGCATTTATAAATAGTTGTCCTATTATATAAAATATTCCTAAAGCTTTTGCACCTTCTGCTCTTGTTATATCTTGGAATAAAATTGAATTTATTATATTCCAAGTTTCAACTCTTCCACTCTGAACTAAATTTTCTCTCAGAAATAAAAATCCAATACCTAATGTTACTCCTAATACTAAGGCAAAAAATATTTTTTTTGTTAAATTGTTTTTCTTCACGACGATCACTCCCATTTTTTAAAAAAAATAGGAATAGTAACTACAAAATGTAGTCACCACTCCTATTTATAATGTATAATATTTAAAAGAAAGAAATATAAAATTAAAAAATAAAAACGTTGATATTAACTGTCTTTTCTTTTTCAACCTTATCTTAACCACTATTTCTTCCTCCTTTAAACAATTGTTTAGTTTTTAAACTTTTGTTATTGTATCACATTATTTAACTCTTCGCAACCGTTTTTATTTTAAAAGAATTTTATTTATAAAAAAATACTACTTGAGGTGATTTTATGGAACAACATTATGAAGGTTTTTTATTACAGGTTTTGAAAACTTTTACTAGTGAAGAGTTTTTAATCAATTTAACAAATAGTTTAATTATTTTTGTTTTTAGATTCTCACTAGCTTTAATTTTCTTTTTAATAGGTAGAAAGATTTTTAAAAAATCTCTTTCTAAATATTATACAACTAATGCATTTAAATCTATAGATTCCTCTTTCAGAACTTTTTTATCATCAATAATCGATACCGGATCTATTATTATATTACTTATAATTTCATTACTTATTATAGGTTTTCAACAAAGTTCTTTAATCGCTTTTTTAGGAAGTATTGGAATTGGAGTCGGTTTAGCTTTGAAAGATAATCTATCTAATTTTGTTGGTGGATTAATTATTCTTATATTTAAAACATATTCTGTTGATGATGAAGTTGAAATTATTGGAAATTACGGACTTATATCCTCTATAGATGTTTTTTCTACAACCATAACAACCTTCAGTGGGGATATTGTTAGTATTCCTAATGGTAATGTTATAACTAATCAAGTTATAAACTATTCTAAAACTCCAAATCGAAGAATGAAAATTATTGTTTCTGTGGCATATGAAAGTAATATCGATTTAGTTTTTGAAGTTTTAAATAATCTAATAAAAGATAATAAAAACATTCTAAAAAATCCTGCTCCATTTATCAATATTGAAAAATATAATAATAGCTCTATCGACATTGCATTAAAAGTTTGGACTAAAAACCAAACCTATTGGGATACATATTTCGATATTTTAAAAAAATTAAAACCTGCATTAGATGAAGTTAACATCTCTATTCCATTTCCACAAATGGATCTTCATATTAAAGATCAAAATTTTTATAAAAAAGAAAGCTGAGATAGTCTCAGCTTTTTTAACATCATTATATTTTTATACGTAGCTACTTCTCTCTAAATAATTAGTATCATTTCCATAAGCAAATATAACAGAACCATTTTTTATCATATCAATAGTTTTCTTTGATATATCTCTAGGTAACGCCGGACATCCCAAACTTCTTCCAAGCCTTCCCTGAGATTTTGCTATTTTAGGATTTGCATAATCCGCACCATGAATAACAATATATCTCTCTTTTGCTTTGTCGTTTATTCCTTTTTCTAGTCCATTTAAAACTAGTGAATATCCATTTCCACCCATATAAGTATTTTCAGTTAAGAAAAATCCTAATGAACTTTTATTTGAACTCACTTTGTTCGAAAAAGATGTTGCTATATTTCCACCACTATTTTTTCCATGTGATACATGAGAATTCACTAATATCTTCTTCTGTTCCATATCAATTACAAAGAATCTTTTCTCTGTTGATGGCTTTGAGTAATCTATTATAGTTAGAAGATTTTTTCTTCTTCTTTCAATTTTATTGTAACCATTTAAAGCTGTTTTAAATACATTATAATCCAATTTACCAGCTAATCCAATCTCTTGATATAGTTTTTTTTCTGTATCCTCTTTAGATACCTGTAATACCTTTGCCTCTGTCTTTGTAGGATTCTTTAATGTAAAACCAAAAGATGTTGTTGATATTGAACCTAAAATAAGAGCTAACATTAAATACTTTTTCCCTAACACAAAAACCTCCATTTACTACTTTATTCCTAATAAAACCCATTATATTTTAACATTTTACACAAAAAAAGTCAAGAATACTCAATTCTTGACCTTTTTCAATATATTTATTCAATTACTATTACTAAACCTTTATTTATCTCTGCCCATGAATATATATATTTCGCATGTGATGTAGCATTTCTAACACACATATGTGAACGAGGAGTTGTCCCTAATGTTTGAGAATACTCTATCATCTCTGTTCTTGGCAAGTTTACTGGAACTCCATGAATATATCCCCCTCCAGAAAATCTACTCGCATAAGGAGCATATCCCTCTATCTCTGTTTGACTGCCATCTTTTAAATAATCCATTTTTAATTTTTTACTTTGTATAACAAATACACCTAATGGCGTTGGAAGCTGATGAGGTGGATTATCAAGTCCAGTTGATGCTGGATTCATACTTCTTACTTTCCAAACATCTCCAACTTTTTCCAAAGTTGTAATATTTTGATTTTTTCTATCTACCACTACAACTTTTGAAAAACTTTTAGCTTCAATCTCTTTTACATATCTAGCAGGGATTAGCCATTCACCATCTATATTTTCAACAACAACTTTATAGTATTCTAAGTCTCTTGAAATTATTGATACAAGTGATCCATCTGGTGCATATCTTTCTGGTCTATCCATTTCTCCTGCAATATATAGTGGAATTCCTTGGTTTCTTCTGTGTCCATAGATATCTTTTACTGTAGGTCTTGCACCATTAGAATATTTCTCCATCGCTATCTGCTTTGCCACAGGTGGTAATCCATTTACATTTTTATAATTTTTTAAACTTCCAAATCTAACATTATGACTTTGAAAACTATCTAGCCTATCTAAATGAGCTGAAATCTTTTCCCACTGAAAACTTCTTGTTGCTTTTCCATATTTATAAGAATCTGTTAACGTATATTTCTTATATACCAATTCTTTTTCAATTATTGCAGCTTCAGAAACTACATAAGTCACAAATGATAAAAGTCCTAAAAGTAGATATTTTAGTTTTCTTTTCATAAGATACTCCTCTAACATTTTTTATATTCTATGTTAGATATACTTCGAAATTTTCTTTTTTCCTACTTCATATAGATAAAATAGTATAGGAATTACAATCAATGTCAGAAGTGTCGAGAATACTAATCCGAAGATTACCGCTATCGCCATTCCTTTATACATCTCACTTCCTTGTCCAAGTCCTAACGAAAGTGGAATCATTCCAAATACTGTTGTCATTGTTGTCATAAATATTGGTCTTAATCTCGTTTTACCAGCTTCTAATATAGCTTCGTTTAAAGGATATTCTCTCTCTATTAGAATCTTTATGTAATCTATTAAAACTATCGCATTGTTTACAACTATTCCAGCAAGCATTATTATTCCAACAAAAACCATCGTATTTGTTTTCTGTCCTGTTAATAACAATCCACTATAAACTCCTATTATAGAAAGTGGTACAGTTCCCATAACTATTGCGGGAAGTATATAAGATTCAAATTGTGCTGCCAATATAAAGTAAACTAAGAACATCGCAACCATAAATGCAAACTTCAATTGCTCATTTACTTCAACTAAGTTTCTTCCACTTCCACCAAATGAGTATGAAATTGTTCTAGGTAAGCCTGCCTCCTCTAAAATCTCTCTTATATATTTTTGCCCTGTTACTAAATCTAATCCATTTGCTGTATTGGCATCGATTGTAACCATAGTAATCTTATCCTCTTTTTCTATTCCGTAAGCTCCCTCTCCGATTTCAAGCTTTGCAATATCTTTTAATTTTACTACTCCGCCATTCTGAGATTTTATTCTCATCTCTTGAAGTTTTTCAGGAGAGTTTCTAAACTCCTCTGCAAGTCTTAAACTTACATCCACCTCTTCGTTTCCAGTTTTTATTTTTATTGGTGCTCCACCTAATATCTGGTAACTAACTGATAAAGTTAAATCATTAACTTTTACGCCATAATACTCCATTTTTTTTCTATCAAGTAAAATTCTAACTTCAGGATTTCCATTTACCATAGAGTTATTTATATCTGTAAATCCTGAGTTTTGGCTTAACTTTTCTGTTATCATTCTAGAAACATAACTCAATTGATTTAAATCATCTGATTTTAAGATCAGAGATATATCTCTTCCTGTTCCTCTTCCAAAAGCCATTCTCGGTACTAAATTTAATTTCACATCAGGTATATGAGAAACTTTTTTTCTTGTTTCTCCCATAATTTCTTGAACTTTTTTACTTCTTTCACTTTTAGGTCCTATATCTACAATTACTGATACTGCTTCACTTGATACTGACGATATAAACTTTTGTGTTTGAGGGTCCTTACTTACAATCTCTTCCAACTCTTTTGCTACTCTATTTGACTTTTCAACATCCATCCCACTTGGAAGTTCAGCTATTATCGTATAAATTCCATCATCTGTTGTAGGCATAAACTCTCCACCTATATTCTTAGATCCATAACCTACTATACCAACAAATAATAATACCATTCCTAACAAAACTAATGATTTAAACTTTAAAGATACTCTTAAAATATTTTCATAGTGACCTTTTATGTACTTTAAAACTTTTCCCTCTTCATGAACTGTTGCTTTTGATTTTAATATTCTACTAGAAATCATAGGAACAAATGTTATAGCTATTATCAATGAAGCTAACAATGAGAATGTTATTGAGTAAGCCATATCTTTATATATCTCTTTTGCTCTTCCTTCTCTAATTACAATTGGAATAAAAACAGCTATTGTTGTAGCTGTTGAAGCTATAATTGGAATAACAACCTCTGTTGCTCCATTTTCAGCAGCTTCCATTCTATCTTGCCCTAACTCTGTTAAATGTCTAAATATATTATCTAATACTACAATTGAATTATCAACTAACATTCCAACTCCCAATGATAATCCCATTAAAGATATAATATTTAGAGTCATTCCTTTTGCTCCAAAGAAACCAAATGTTGCAATTATTGATACTGGAATAGCTACCGTTACTACAAGAGTTGCTCTCCAATCTCTTAAAAATATAAATAAAATTATTCCAGCTAAAACTAATCCTGTTATTGCATTATTCTTAACTGTATTTATTGATCTTGTTATATCTACTGCTGAATCTCTATTTACAGTAAATGAAGCTCCTTTTGGCAATAAAGGTTCCATTTTTATAAGTTCCTCTTTTGCTATTTTCGAAATTTCAACTGTATTTCCGACATCACTTTTTTCTATATTTATTATAATATTTTCAATTCCATCTGTTCTTCCATAACTACTTCTATCTTTAATTCCTAACTTAACATCCGCTACATCTGTTAAATATAACGTTTCTCCATTAGCATTATTAAGAACAATATCTTGAATGTCCTCTAATGTTTTTGCTTCACCTGAAACTTTTACAAGATACTCTTTATCTCCCTCTCTTATATAACCTGATGGGAAGTTTAAACTTGCACTTTTTAAAGTGCTATATAAATCTGTTACACTTAAATTATATGCCTCTAATCTTTCTGGATCTATATTTATACTTATCTCTTTTTCTAATCCACCAAAAATACTTACAGTTCCTACTCCCTCTATTCTTTCTAGTCTTGGAATAACAACATTATCCGCAAAACTTTTAAGATTTATTAGATCATCTCCTCTAAGTCCAATAAGCATTACTCTATCACCAGAAGATGAAGTTTTTCTTATTACAGGTTCATCAATATCATCTGGTAAACTATTTCTTATTCTACTTACAGCTGTAACTAAATCATTAACTTTATTGTCTATAATAACTCCGTATTCAAACTCTATTGTCAATGCTGATTTACCCATTGTTGATTTTGTTGAAATTCTTTTTATTCCCTCAACACTTGTTAATCCTTTTTCTATCTCTTTTGTTACCAATTTCTCCATGTCATCTGGAGATGCTCCTTTCCAACTTACTCTTATAGCTGCCATAGGCATGTTATAATTAGGCATAAGTTGTGTTTTTAAATTAACTAAAGTCAATATTCCTAAAATAACCATTGATATTATTATCATCATAGTAACTACAGGACGCTTTATTGAAAATTGTGATATGTTCATCTGTGCCTCCTAGTTTAAAATATTTACTTTATCTCTATCTTCTAATAAAAATTGTCCATCTATTACTAGCTTCATACTCGAATAAAGTTCATCACTTAAAATTTCTTGTCTATCTCCATTTGAATATCCTCTATCAACTTTTATTCTTTTAGCTTCGCCATCTTCAACAATGAAAATATACGAATACAACTCTTTTATAACTATCGCATTTTTAGGAACTAAATATCCGTTTTTTACTCCAGTTTGAACTAAAACTTTTGAATACATTCCTTTTTTTATATGTCCTTCTGGATTATCAATTTCAACTTTTATCTG
Organism: Cetobacterium sp. ZOR0034; assembly: GCF_000799075.1. NCBI lineage: Bacteria > Fusobacteriati > Fusobacteriota > Fusobacteriia > Fusobacteriales > Fusobacteriaceae > Cetobacterium > Cetobacterium sp. ZOR0034. The sequence goes on along the minus strand of NZ_JTLI01000025.1, from coordinate 951 downwards.
ATATTTTTTATTATCTTTATTTGCCACAGGATTTATTTCATAAACATTTCCAAAATAATTATTTTCTACACCTTCTAAATCTACTTCAGCTTTATTCCCTACTGACAGTTCATTTATTTCATGCACAGATACCCCTGTTTTTACTAAAATTTTGCTGTTATCTACTACAGTAACTACATCCGTATTCGCAGGAACTTTTTCATATAGTTTTAAATTTAAATCTGTTACAACTCCTGTAAACTTTGCTTTTACAATTAAATCTTCATAATCTTTTTTAGCTGATAGATATGTTGCTTCTGAATTTTTTAAATTACTTTCTGCTGTTAAATGATTTGATCTTTTTACTAAATATTCATCTTCTGATATTAGTTGTTTATCAAATAGTTGTCTAAACTTTATATAATTTTTTTCTTTTATTTCAAAGTCCGCTTTATTTGCCATGTACGTTGCTTGAGCTCTTAAATATGCTGATTGAACCTCTTGGTCTTCTAAAATTAATATTATTTGTCCTTTTTGTACTCTATCTCCATTTTTAAAATTTATCTTCTTTACTGTTCCTCCAGTTTTAGTAACTGTTTTTATTTCATTTAAAGGTTCTGTAACCCCACTTGATATATTTAATCTAACAATATTTTCTGGAATAATCTCAGATATCTTTATATTTTTTCCAGCACTTTCTCTTGTTTTAGGTTTTGCATTATTGCTACCGCATGACAGTAATAATAATGTCGTTGATACTATCAGTAATTTTTTTATCACTTTTTTTCCTCCAACTATTTTCATTTTGTATATAAAAATATTTTAACATACATAATATATATTTTATACTTTTTTAATTTTCTTTTACATCTAACTAAATAAGTGATGATCTGTATGTTTCAAATGCTACATAGTAATTTAATACTGCTGAGTTATAATCTACAGCTGCTTGTCTATATTGACTCTCTGACA
>NZ_JTLI01000024.1 GCF_000799075.1 Cetobacterium sp. ZOR0034 | reverse complement strand
CGGAATTGGCAGACGCACCAGACTTAGGATCTGGCGTTTCGACGTGAGGGTTCAAGTCCCTCCTCTCGCACCACTTTATAGACATTATACAGTAGACTTCAAAGAAGTCTACTTTTTTATTACCCAAATCTTAATTGCTTGAAAACTCTATATCTGTATGGTACAATATTATGAAAAAAGTTTAATAAAAAGGTGCATGAATGAAAAATATAAAGATGTTATTTAGTTTTAAAGTTATATACATTGTTTCATTGATTTACTTTTTTTTAGGTTATTTTTATCCAAATTTTTTACAAATAAATAATGTATATTTATACCTACATGAATACTTAGGAATATATGAAAAAATGCTATGGGTATTTTTAATAACTTATGGATTTTCTTTGTTTATGAAGAATCCAAATAAAAGGGTAGTTTTAAAAGTAAGGTTAGTTTTTATGATAATTCTTGGAATAGCAACTGGGTATCTTTATTTAGTAGATAGTTTAAGAAAATTAGGTGAAATAGCAATCGACGGAGTTCAAGAACATATTATTCAAATTGGACTTTTAAATATAAATCTTGGATATATAGAGTTATATACGTTTTTAAAAATATTTCCACATGTTAGAGAGGATATTTTTATAGGTTGCTTAATTTTTTTAATCTTTATATCAGTAATTATAATTTGTGGAAAAATGATAAGAAAATCAATTTTATCTATAATTAATCTTTTCAAAAGACACATAGCTCGTAAAAGAGAAGAGAAAAGATTAAAAGAAGAGAGAATTAGACTTGAAAAACAAGCTAAATTAGAGAAGGATATATATGATGAGATATGTAATATTCAAAAGATATACCAAGAGAAAGATAGTTTAGAAGAGTTAGGGAATAATGAGGATGAGTTGATGAGTATTGATTCAGAGAGTTTTGATGGATTAGAGGAAGATGAAATTAAAAAAATCGTTGATATAGAAGAGATAGAGAGGGAAGAAGAGCATGATATTAGCATCAAAATCTCCGAGACGGAAAGAGATATTAAACCAGCTGGGATTTCAATTGGAAATAAAGACTAAAGACATTGAAGAAGTTAGTGAAAAGGAAAATGTTGTAGATCAGATAAAAGATATTTCTTGGAAAAAAGTTATAGCAGTAGCAGAAGAGAACAGAGATGAGTATGTTGTAGGTGCAGATACGGTTGTAGAAATAGATGGAATTATTTTGGGAAAACCTAGAACTGAAGAGGAAGCTAAAAATATGTTGAGATCTCTTTCAGGAAGAGATCATAGAGTAATTACAGCTTATTCGATTGTAAATTTAGCTAAAAATATAGATATAACTAATGCTGTGGAAAGTAGAGTCTATTTTAAGAGTATAAGTGAAGAAGAGATAAAATGGTATGTAGAAAGTAGAGAACCGATGGATAAAGCTGGTGCTTATGGTATTCAAGGATTGGGATCTATTTTTGTGGATAAGATAGATGGAGATTTCTTTGCGATTATGGGGTTTCCAATAAATCATTTTATAAAAACTTTAAACAATTTAGGAATAACAATAGAAAGTTTAAATAAAATATAAATTAATTTAAGGAGAGTTATAATGAAAAAAATATTTGGAAAAGTTTTAGGAATATTTTCAGATGATTTAGGAATAGATTTGGGAACTTCAAATACTTTAATATGTGTAAAAAATAAAGGTATAATAATGAATGCACCATCAGTTGTAGCTATAAACACAAAGACAAAAGAGATTTTTGAAGTTGGTGATAAAGCTAAACAGATGATAGGAAGAACTCCACATACAGTTGAAGCGATAAGACCATTAAAAAATGGTGTAATTGCAGACTATGAAATAACAGAAAAAATGCTGAGAGAGTTTTATAAAGTTGTAAATAGAGGAAAAAGTTTATCAAGTCCAAGAGTTATAATTTGTGTTCCTGCAGGTGTAACTCAAGTTGAGAAAAGAGCAGTAATGGATGTTACAAGAGAAGCGGGAGCTAGAGAAGCTTACTTAATAGAAGAACCTATGGCAGCAGCAATTGGAATCGGGTTAAATATATTTGAACCTGAAGGAAATATGGTAGTAGATATTGGTGGAGGAACAACAGAGATAGGAGTTATATCTCTTGGAGGAATTGTAAAAACATCTTCACTGAAAATAGCTGGTGATAAGTTTGATTCTTTAATAATTGATTATATAAGACAAAAACATAACTTATTTATAGGAGAGAAAACAGCTGAAGAGATAAAAATAGCTGTCGGAGCAGTAACAGATTTAGAAGAGGATATTTTCATCGAAATAAGTGGAAGAAATGCATTGAGTGGATTACCAAAAAATGTAAAAGTTTATTCATCGGAAATAGCGGAAGCGTTAGAAGAAGCTATAGTTTTAGTAATTGAAGAAATCAAAGGAATATTAGAAAAAACACCACCTGAATTATCTTCAGATATAAAAAGAAAAGGAATCTACTTAGCAGGAGGAGGAGCACTTTTAAGAGGAATAGATAAAAGAATTGCAGAAAGTTTAAGCTTAGAGGTAACAGTAGCGGAAGATCCTTTAAATGCAGTTGTAAATGGAATTCAGCAACTTTTAAAAGAGTTTGATAAGTATAAAAGAGTTTTAATTTCACCAGAAAGTGATTATTAAAAAGAGGAACTTATGAAAAAAGTCATATTATTACTTTTCTTTATAACTTCAATATTGAGAGCAGACTATCTCATCACCAATGGTGAGATAGCTCTTTTTTATGATGGACAAAATAATATTTTAAAAAATATTGGAAACAAAGATGAAAATATACAAGATTTTTTATCAAATTTACAGATATTATTAATTAAAGATTATAAAGTCTATAAAGCTAGAAACTATTATACAGAAACAAAATTTATAAATGGCAAAAATATTTTTTACATGAAATATTTTTTTAATAACCAAATTATAGAAAGTTATGTCATAGCATCCACCGAAAATAAAAATAATCTGTATATTTATACAAATTTAGATAAGCTAGATTGGAAGGGATCATATAAATTAGTTTACAAGTTTTCTCCATTGATAAAAAGTGTAGTTGTTGAAAATAAAGAGAACTACTATAAATATGGAAGTTTAAATATATTTAAAGATAGTAACTCTGAACTATTAGTTGCAACAGAAAGAGATTTTGAAAATTTTAAGGTTAAAGTACTTCAATCAAATTTATTAAAAGAGTTAGATGAGAGAATATATTTAGTTAAAGATATAAAAAGTGAAGAACAAGATGATTTTTTAAAATTAAGTTTAGTTAAAGAAAATCCAACTTTTCCAAAACAAACTTTTAAAGAACTTTTAAATGGAGAAATACGATTTTGGAAAGAATTTGAAAATAAATATAAATATTTAAGAAGTAATGTAATTAATCAAATAAAAAAATTTTATCTTATTTCATCTAGTAATTATGCTCAAAATAGCTTGATTATGAACATTAGCAGAGTTGAGTATATAAGGCAATTGAAAGTCCTATATTTAAATGTTATATTAAATAGATACGAAGAGATTCCGAAGTTTAATTATAATAAGTATGATTATATTCAAAATGTCTATTCGTATTATTATAATTTAAAGCTATTAAATTTAGAAGGAAAAACTATTGAAAAAAAAATGATAGATAATAATATAGAAAAAATACGAAAAGATGTATCGGAAGCCTATAGAAGCATATTAAATAGAGAAGGTGAATGGTTAGATAACAGTATTTTATTTTATGAGTTTTTATCAGAATTAGAAAGATTAGATTTAGCAGATTTAATTTATAAAGATTCAGTTTTTATAAAAAATGAAATTGTTGAAAAGGTAAGAGACGAAATTTTAAATAGTAGTGGAAATATAAAAAAATATGAATATATAAAATATTTAAATATTTTAGAAGTGGTTGATAGAGAAAGGAATATTAAATATTTACTAAAAAAAGTTGATAACTCTTTAGGAGTTTTAAAAGATAATGAGAATATTAATAGAAAAATTAATTTAGAATTAGCACTTTTACTTTATAAAAATAATTTTTTGATTGAAAGTGATAAAATATTTTATAGCATAGATTATTTTATTAATTTTGAGGAGAATTATAGTCAACTTGATCTAGATGAGATATTTTTATATTTAGAAAATATTCATTATAGGGGATTGATATGATAGAAAATAATACCATTGGAATAAAAGAACAGATCGAATCAATACTTTTATTAGGTGGAGAAGAGATAAAAATAAGAGATTTAAGTAAGTTTTTTTCTATATCAATAGAAAAGGTTTTAAATATATTGGAAACTTTAAAAATAGAACGTTTTAATACAGGAATAAACTTAGAGATAGATCAAGAAGTTGTTTATTTAATAACAAATCCTAGATGTGGCGAGATAGTAAATTTATATTTTAAACAGGATGTAAAACCTAAGAAATTATCTAATGCAGCACTAGAAACGTTATCTATAATAGCTTACCGTCAACCAGTAACAAAAAGTGAGATTGAAGCGGTAAGAGGAGTATCAACTGATAGAGTTATATTAACATTAGAAGAAAGAAAATTTGTAAGAGTATGTGGGAAAAAAGAGGCAATAGGGAAACCAAACTTATATGAAGTAACTGATAAATTTTTAGGGTACTTAGGAATCTCAACAGTGGAAGAACTACCACAATATGAAATAATGAAGGAGAGATTAAATGGAACCGATGAGAATAAATAAGTATCTAGCTCAAAATGGATATGCATCAAGAAGAGAGATAGATAAACTTATAGAAAATGGAGATATAAAAGTTAATGGAAAGGATACAGCGCCTGGCCAAAAAGTTACGGATGCGGACAAGATCTATATAAAAGGAAAGTTATTTGAAAAACCTAAATCGGAAGGGAAAGTTTACTTCCTACTTAATAAACCAAAAGGTGTTTTAAGTGCTTCGAAAGATGATAGAGGAAGAAAAACAGTAACAGATTTAATAGATACAAAAGAGAGACTATATCCTATAGGAAGATTAGATGCAGATACAGAGGGTGCAATAATTTTGACTAATGATGGTGATATTTTTAATAAAGTTATCCATCCAAAAGGAGAGGTTTATAAAGAGTATTTTGCTATCGTAAAAGGAGAGATTAGAGATAAGGATCTTTCAAGATTAGCAAAAGGAATAATTTTAGACGATGGTCCTACTTTACCAGCTAAGACAAAGATATTAAAAAGAGCTGCAGGAAAAAGTGAGGTTATAATAGCAATAAGAGAGGGTAAAAATCGTCAAGTTAGAAGAATGTTTGATGCTGTTAAGCATGCTGTAATGTACTTAAGAAGAGATGCTATTGGAAAGATAAATCTAGGAGATTTAGAATCAGGAAAATATAGAAAGCTAACATCGCAAGAGATAAAATATTTAAAATCATTATAGAAATACAGGAGGAAGATAGATGTCTTTAACAAGAGAAGAGGTTCTTAATGTAGCTAAATTAGCAAGATTAGAATTTAATGAAGAGGAAATTGTAAGATTCCAGGCAGATCTAAATAACATTTTAGATTACATAGATGTTCTAGGAGAAATAAATACTGATGATGTACAACCGTTAGTACAAGTTCATGAAACTGGAGTAAAATTAAGAGAGGATATTATAAAAGAATCTTTAACACCTCAAGAGGCTATGAAAAATGCCCCTGCTTCAGAAGATGGAGCATTAATAGTACCGAAGGTAATTGGAGAATAATTAAAAGGAGGATTTTTCTGTGAAAAAAATATATGAGTTAACAGCTTTTGAAATAAAAGAGAAAATATTAAATAGAGAGCTAACATCTGAAGAGGTTGTTACAGCTATTTTTGATAGAATAGAAGAAACTGATAAAGAGATTGGAAGTTTTGTATCTTTAAGAAAAGAAAAAGCTTTAGCTGAAGCTAAAGAAGTTGATAGAAAGATACAAAATGGTGAAGCAGTAGGAGCTTTAGCTGGAGTTCCAGTGGCTATAAAAGATAATATGGTTTCTATCGGAGAACCATCTCAATCAGCATCAAAAATATTAGAAGGATATGAAGGTATCTATGATGCTACAGTTGTAAAAAAATTAAAAGATGCAGATGCTATAATAATTGGAAAAACAAATATGGATGAATTTGCAATGGGATCAACAACAACAACATCAGCATATGAAAGAACTACAAAAAATCCATGGGATTTAGATAGAGTTCCAGGAGGAAGTAGTGGAGGAGGAGCAACATCGGTTGCTGCAAATCAATGTTTTATCTCTTTAGGTTCTGATACAGGAGGAAGTATTAGACAACCAGCAGCATTTTGTGGTGTAGTTGGACTAAAACCAACTTACGGAAGAGTATCAAGATACGGGCTTATGGCGTTTGCATCATCACTAGATCAAATTGGACCATTTGCAAAAACAGTTAAAGATGTAGCATTAAGCTTAAATGTTCTTTCTGGAGCAGATGATTATGACTCAACGGTTGAAGATGTTGAGGTTCCAAATTATTTAGATTATTTAACTGGAGATATTAAAGGAATGAAGATAGGAGTTCCGAAAGAATACTTTATAGAGGGACTAAATCCAGGAGTTAAAAAAGTTGTAGACGAAGCTTTAGAAACATTCAAATCACTTGGTGCAGAGATTGTAGAGATTTCATTACCGCATACAAAATATGCAGCACCAACATACTATGTGCTAGCTCCAGCAGAAGCGAGTTCTAACTTAGCTAGATTCGATGGAATAAGATATGGACATAGAACAACTGATGCAGCTAATATAGATGAGCTATACATAAAATCAAGAAGCGAAGGATTTGGAGACGAAGTTAAGAGAAGAATAATGATAGGAACTTATGTTTTAAGTGCTGGATTCTTCGATGCGTACTTTAAGAAAGCTCAAAAAATTAGAAGATTGATAAAAAATGATTTTGATAAGGCTTTTGAACAAGTAGATATTATATTTACTCCAGTAACACCAGGACCTGCTTTTAGATTAGATGCTAAAAAGTCACCAGTGGAACTATACTTAGAGGATATCTTTACAATACCGGCAAACTTAGCAGGAATTCCAGGAATTTCAATTCCAGCGGGAATGACTGAAGGGTTGCCAGTTGGAATTCAACTATTAGGAAAAGCATTTGGAGAAAAAGATATCTTAAAAGCAGGAGATGCTTTTGAAAAAGCGATAAAGGAGAGAGTGTAATGGCGAGACAATGGGAATCGGTAATAGGACTTGAAGTACACCTTCAATTAAAAACAGGAACAAAAGTATGGTGTGGATGTAGTGCAGACTATGATAATTCTCCAACAAATACACATACATGTCCAATATGTTTAGGGCATCCAGGAGCGTTACCAAAATTAAATAAAACTGTAGTTGAATATGCAATAAAGGCAGCTTTAGCTTTAAATTGTAATATTAACAATATAAGTGGATTCGATAGAAAAAATTATTTCTATCCAGATACACCTAAGAATTATCAAATAACTCAATTTGAAAAACCTTACTGTGAAAAAGGGCATTTAGATGTTAAATTAAACTCAGGAAGAGAATTAAGAGTTGGGATTACAAGAATTCAAATTGAGGAAGATGCAGGAAAATCAATACATGCTGGTTCTGAATCATTAATAAACTTTAATAGAGCTTCAATGCCTCTTTTAGAAATAATATCTGAGCCAGATTTAAGAACTTCTGAAGAAGCTTACGAATACTTAAACCTTTTAAAAAGTACAATAAAGTATACTGGAATAAGTGATGTTTCAATGGAATTAGGATCTTTAAGATGTGATGCTAATATTTCTGTTATGGAAAAAGGAAGTAAAGTTTATGGAACAAGAGTAGAAGTTAAAAACTTAAACTCATTCAAAGCTGTAGCAAGAGCAATAGACTATGAAATTGGAAGACAGATTGAAGCGATTGAAAACGGAGAAACAATAGATCAAGAAACTAGATTATGGGATGATGAAGCTCAAGTAACAAGAATTATGAGAAGTAAAGAGGATGCAATGGATTATAGATACTTTGCAGAACCAGATTTACCAAGACTTGTAATTAAAGATTCAGAGATTGAAAGAGTTAAAGAGTTAATGCCTGAATCAAAAACAGCTAAATTAAAAAGATTTGAAGAAGCATATGGATTACCAGAATATGATGCAAATATTCTAACTGATGAGATTGAATTAGCGGATTATTTTGAGAGAGTAGTTTCAGTAACGAATAATCCAAAATTATCTTCAAACTGGATAATGACAGAAGTTTTAAGAGATTTAAAAGAAAGTGGTAAAACAATTGAGGAATCAAAAATTTCATCTGAAGATTTAGGGAAAATAATAAACCTAATTCAAAAAGATGTAATATCTTCAAAAATAGCTAAAGAGTTATTTACTATTAAATTAAATGATAGTAGAGATCCTGAAGTTATAGTAAAAGAAGAAGGAATGATACAAGTTGTTGACTTAGGAGAGATTGAAGGAATAGTAGATCAAGTACTAGCTGAAAATCCTAAGATGGTTGAGGACTTTAAAAACTCTGATGAAGGAAGAAGACCAAGAGTTTTAAAGGGATTAATAGGACAGGTAATGAAGCTATCAAAAGGAAAAGCAAATCCAAAGATAGTAACAGACCTAATGGAATCGAAATTAAAATAGGTGGGTTATAAATGAAAAAAAGCAAATTGATCTCTTTAGGGATTATGGTATTCGGGCTTACTTTTTTAACACAACCAGCGCATGCGGTTGCTAAAACAGTAAAGCAAAAATATGAAAACATAATACCAATGAGTGTTCACGTAAATATAATGAACAACGAAGCTGAGCCAGAATATTTAAACTATGTTTTTATAAAGAGCGTTGATGCTCCGATAAGACAGGATTCGTCAATTTATTCTAAAGAGATTGTGAGATTTCCATTTAATACTAAATTGAAAGTATTAGAGAAGGTTGAATCAAATGGAAATGAATGGTATAAAGTAGAGTTGAAAGATAGAAATGGAAATAAAGTAATTGGATATATTTCAGCTATGCTAGTAACATTAAGACAATTTAGATTTGAAGAGATGAATAGTAGAGTGCACAAATTATCTGAATTCTTACAAACAGAATCTGGAAAAGGAAGAGAATTAGTATCAATAAATACTTACGTTCCTAATCCAAGTAATCAGAATATGAATAGAGCAAAAGATAAATATGGAGTTTCGGCAGATCAAAATGCTAGAGCAACTTATAATGGAGAAGTAATTCATATTCCTGACAGATCACTTATGTCAGTTGAATCTGTTAGTGGAAATGATGTATTTGTAAATGCTCTTTCGATAAAAGAGAAACCATTGAAAGTAAGTAAAAATGTTATAACTAGATATCCAGCTGTAAATGCAAACTTTAGAAAAGCTATCGTGATAGATTTAGAAAATGAGAATCAAGGTATTTTCCAAAAGAATCCCGATGGTAGATGGGAGTTAATATCTTATACATTAAATAAAACAGGAATGGAAAGTACTCTTGGATTTGAAACTCCTAGAGGTTATTTCATAGTTCCAGTTTTAAAATATGAAATGGGATATAGAGATGAGTATAATAACGCAGCTGGAATGGCAAAATATGCTATTCGTTTCTCTGGTGGTGGATATATTCATGGAACACCAATCAATTTTGAAGAAAATATCAATAGAGACTTCTTCTTAAGAGAGAAAGATGGAACATTAGGAACAGTTGAGGGAACAAGAAAGTGTATTAGAAATATGGAATCACATATAAAATTCCTGTTTGATTGGGTAACTAATGGTAAAGTTAATAGAAAATCAAATGAACAAAGACCAGATGAAAATGTAATGGTAATAGTATTTTAAATCAAGGGTGAGCTTAGCTCACCCTTTTTTATAAGAATAGCATAACTGCTTATTCTATGATATAATAAATCTGCAAAACTAATTGGATAGGTGATAAAAAAAATGTACAAACTTCAGTATTTAATATTTAAAGTTGTTCGACATCTTTTGTTGTTATGTCCTGAGAAAACAAGATTTAAGTTTGCAGAAAAATTAGGAGTTTTAGGTTATTATCTGATAAAAAAAAGAAGATTGATAGCACTAGCAAATTTGAAATTGGCTTTTCCAGATAAAACTTTTGAAGAGAGAAAAAAAATTGCGATTGAATCATATAAAATAATGGCAAAAGCATTTATCTCAACATTATGGTTTGAGGATTATTTAAAAACAAATGTTTCTCTAGAGGATTTTCAAAGAGTTATGGATTTAAAAGAGAAAAAGGGTGGCTTAGCTGTAGCATTGATTCATATGGGAAATATGGAGGCCAATTTAAAGGCTGGGGAGAAATATAAGACAGTGACTGTGGCTAAAGCTCAAAGAAATCCATACATCGATAAGTTTATAACGGATGCTAGACAAAAATTAAACGTGACACTGTTAAAAAAATCGAAACAAACTTCAAGAGAGTTGTTAGAAGAGATAGAAAAACAAAATATGGTTGCTTTATTTACTGATCATAGAGATAAAGGGTCATCAGTGAAGTTTTTTGGAGAGGAAACAGTTTCGCCAACGGGAATTATAAATATAGCATTAAAACATAACTTGCCTTTGGTTATAGGGTATAATGTTATGCATGGAGATAATACATGTACAACATATTTCACAAAAGAGATAGAACTTGTAAGATCTAGCTCGTTTAAAGATGATGTAAAAATAAATACTCAAATAGTGATGGATACAATAGAGAGTATAATAAAAAATCATCCAAATCAATGGATGTGGTTCCATGACAGATGGAAATTATCAAAAAAAATAAAAAAAGAAGATATAAATAGTTAATTAGGAGGAAAAATGTTATTAGGAATAATTGGAGCGATGCATGAAGAGGTAATACAATTAAAAGAGGTTATGAATCTTGAAGAAACTAGAGAGATTGGTGGATATCAATTTTTCAAAGGAACACTTTTAAATAAAGAGATTGTTTTAGTTGAGTGTGGAATAGGAAAAGTAAATGCTGCGATCTGTTCAACACTATTAATTCAAGAGTTTAATGTAGATAAGATTTTATTCACGGGAGTAGCAGGTGGATTGAATCCAGAAATAAATATAGGGGATATTGTTGTATCTACTGATTTAATAGAGCATGATTTTGATTGTACAGCTTTTGGATATGAGCATGGGGTAATTCCAAGAATGGAAAACTCTAAATTTAAATCAGATGAAGAGTTAACAGCTTTAGCTAAAAAAGTTGCAGAAGAAAACTTTGGAAAAGAGAGAGTATTTGTGGGAACTATAGTAAGTGGAGATACATTTGTTGCTTCTAATGAAAAAATAAACTGGTTAAGAGAAACATTTACTGGAGAATGTACAGAGATGGAAGGAGCTTCAGTAGCACATGTTTGCCAAGTTTTAAATAAACCATTTGTAATTATCAGATCAATATCAGATAAAGCAAACCATGATGCAAATATGAACTTTGATGAGTTTGTAAAATTAGCAGCACAAAACTCTAAAATAATAATAGAAGGAATGTTACAAGCGTTATAGTTTTTTAAATTAAAATAAGGGGGATTGCTTTATGAATATTGAGAAATTATTAGAGGAGCTATATTCATATTCACTTCATGGAATAAAATTAGGATTAAAAAATATTGAGGATATTTGCAAAGCTATGAATAATCCACAATTTGACTATAAAACAATACATGTAGCTGGAACTAATGGTAAGGGATCTACATCGACAACGATAGAAACTGTTTTAATAGAAGCGGGAAATAAAGTTGGAAAATATACATCACCCCATATACTTAAATTTAATGAAAGAATATCTGTTGACGGATTAGAGATAACCGATGAAGAGATAGCTTATTATTACTCATATATAAAAAATATTGTAAGGGAGTTAGAAATAACTCCTACTTTCTTTGAAGTAACAACAGCGATGATGTTTAAATATTTCTCTGATAAGAAGGTGGATTTTGCAGTGATTGAAGTTGGTATGGGTGGAAGATTTGATGCAACAAATATTATAAAGAGTGATATTTGTGTTGTGACAAATGTTAGCTTAGATCATACAGATTTTTTAGGAAAAACAATATATGAAATAGCAGGAGAAAAAGCTGGAATAATAAAGCCAAAATCAAAAGTAGTTGTAGGATGTTCTGATTTAGAGTTTTTAAAAGGGATAGAGGAAAAAACAAAAGATTATACAAATGTTTTAAAAAAATATGAAAAGGCAGAGTATATTTTAGATTTTGATAATTTTAAAACTATCATAAACTTAGATAATGAAAAATATGAGTTTTCGTTATTTGGAGATTATCAATATAAAAACTTTTTATGTGCATATGAAGTATTGAAAATATTAGAGATACCTATCGAGATCATAAAAAAAGGGGTTCAGAAAGTAAAGTGGCAGTGTAGATTTGAAATAATTCCTTTAGATGATAAGGTTTTAATCTTAGATGGGGCTCACAATGAGGATGGAATGAAAACTCTTTGTGATACTTTAAAATTAGGATATAAAAAAGATGAACTTGTAGCTGTAGTTTCAATTTTAAAAGATAAAGATTATAAGAAAATATTAGAGATACTAGAACCATGTGTTAAAAATATAATTTTTACGTCTTTAGCTGAGAATAAAAGAGGACAAACTGCTTTAGAGCTTTATGAATCGTCAAATAAAGTGGATAAAAAATATGAAGAGAGTATAGTAGAAGCCTATAAGTTAGCAAAAAAAGAGAAAGTAAAAGGAATCTTATTTTGCGGATCATTCTATCTTTTAAGTAAATTCAAAGAGGAAGTATTGATGAATGAAGAATAAAGGGTTTTTTAAAATTTTAGTATTAGTAGCAACTTTACTTATTAGTTATTATCTATATAAGCAAATTATTATTTTGAAATCTGAATATATAAAAAGAGAGCAAAAAAAAGAGATTTTTTTAGAAGAAATAGATAAAACTTATAAAGAAAGAGAGAGTGAGTTTTACAAAGTTAACTAGGGGAGTTTAAAATGGATAGAATTAAACAAAGAAAGTTTCCAAAAGTTAAAGAATTAGCAGATGTTTTAGGATTAGTTCCTCTTTTAGATGTTGAAATGGAATCAGAAATAAAAACTCAAAGTGTATATAGAGTTGGATATGAATTGAATGGTTTTTTTTCAGAAGGAGAAGAACTTTTAACAAATGTAAATGTTTTAGGAAGAAAAGAGATTAGCTATTTAGAAAGAATGAATTTTGAGAAAAGAAGGGAAATTTTAAATCGCTATATGAGCTACCCATTTCCAGCATTGATTGTGACTTTAGAAAATCATATAGTGAATGAAATTGTAGAAATAGCTAAAAAATATAAAAAACCAGTATTAAAGTCAAATAATAAAACTATCGAGTTTATAAGAAATGCAAAATTTTATTTACAAAAAGTTTTAGCAGAAGAGATTTTAATAGATGAGTATATTCTTTTAGATGTTTATGGTGTTGGACTTTTATTGACAGGATATGAAGATGCAAGACTTGGGGCTACAGTTGAGTTACTTGAGAGAGGTCATAAATTTATAACAGACACAAGATTGAAAATTAGAAATATAGCAAATCGGTTTATACTAGGCTCAAATACAGCAGATAAAGAAAATGGTGATAGTCACTTTTATCTTTTTGGAAAAGATGGAAATGATATAGATGTCACAACACACTTTGGTATAAAAAGCACAAGGAAAGAGAAGAAAATAAATCTTTTGATAGAATTAGAGAAGTGGGATGAAAAAAAATTCTATGATAGATTAGGACTAGATGAATTACATGAAGAGTTCTTAGGTTTTAAAATTCCTAAAGTTACACTTCCGGTAAGAAAAGGAAGAAATTTAGCGATAATAATTGAAACCGCAGCAATAAACTATAGATTGAAAAAAACAGGGGTAAATTCAGCTGAATATTTTTGGAAAGAATCTAAAAAGCTGATAGAGGAAAATAGAGAAAATAAAAAGAGAGGTTTAGTTGTGAATGATAAAACAAGTATGCCAGTAAGATATATAAAATCAAGATTTAGTTTAAATGTTTTAAATGGAGAGGAATATTTAGATACAAAATATATAACAACAACAGGAGTTTACAGACCTTCATTAGCTTTGACAGGTTATTTTGATATGTATGGAGAAGAGGGTTATAAAGGATTACAACTATTTACGGATACCGAATTTAAATATTTAGAAAGTATCTCTGTAGAAGAGAAAGAAAAGAATTTAGAAAGGTATTTAGAAGAGGATTTTCCAGCAATAATAATCTCTGGAGTTAAAAATATACCAAGTTATTTCTTGGATAAAATTATTGAAAAAAATATAATTTTATTAGAAACAAAATTAGACAGACCAAGCCATGTAGTAGCAACCTTTAGTGCATATTTAGAGAACTACTTTGCACCTTCGGCTTCGGTTCACGGGGTGTTTGTTGAACTTTATGGTTTTGGTGTTTTATTGACGGGTAAAAGTGGAATAGGAAAAAGTGAAACAGCATTAGAATTGATTCATAGAGGTCATAGATTAATAGCTGATGATTCTGTTAGATTCGAAAAGGGAGTTATTGGAGATATAACAGGAAGAGCTTCAAAGTTACCTTATTTTATGGAGATTCGTGGCTTAGGTATAATAGATGTCAAAGCTTTATATGGCGTTGGAGCAGTAAGAATAAGTAAAAGATTAGATATAATTATTGAACTGCAAGAGCTAAAAAGTGAAGATTATTTAACAGCTATGGATTATCAAGAATCGACAGAGATACTTTTAGGAAATGAGATTCCTAAAATAAAGTTATATATATCTTCAGGAAGAAACGCTGCAGCTATGGTTGAAATAGCCGTTATGAATTTAATGGCAAAAAGAATGGGATATAATTCTGAAGAAGTTTATCTAAAAGAGTTAAAAAACAAAAACTATAGAGAAAATAATTAATAATCGGGGGATTTAAATTGAAAAGAAAAAAAATTAAAGTTTTAATAGAATATATTTACATTTATATTGGAACTCTGATAGCTTCGATAGGAATAAATGGATTTTTAGTTCCATCAAATTTAGCGCCTGGAGGAGCAACAGGACTTTCAATTTTAATAAATTATGTTACAGGAATTCCCGTTGGGACTTTAATATTCGCAATAAATATACCTCTTTTTTTAATAGGAGTAAAAATATTCGGAAAATCATATGGAGCAAAAACATTGGCGGGAATCTCTTTTATATCTTTAAATGTTGAATTGGTAAAAAAAGTTGTGCCTGAGATAGATAAAATAATAGATTTTACTAATCCGAGTAATATTTTTTTAGGGACTCTTTATGGAGGGCTACTTATGGGTATAGGACTTGGAACAGTTATAAAAAATGGTGGAACGACTGGTGGAAGTGATATAGTATCAGGAATTTTAAATAAGTTTTTTAGAATCCCAATTGGGCAAGCATTAATAATGATTGATTCAACAGTAGTTTTGGTAGCTGCGTATATCTTTGGTGCTGAAAAGGCCCTATATGCTCTTATAAACCTTTATATGACTGGAGTTGTAATAAATAAAATGATAAATGGTTTAGGTGATGCTAAAATGGCATATATTGTAACCTCTGAAGTTGAGAAAGTTAGAAAAATAATAGTTGAAGATTTAGGTAAAACAGGAAATTATTACCAAGCGGAAGCGTTATATTCAAAAAGTAAAAGAGATGTAGTAACAACTGTTTTGAGAAATAGAGAGATTTTCTTATTAAAAGAGTTGATTACAGAAGTCGATAAAGAAGCATTTGTAGTTGTATCAGATGTTCATGAAGTTTTAGGAAGAGGTTATACTTTTGATACAGAAAATACAACTAAGAGAAAGGAAAAATAATGATAGAGATAAAAGAAAAAATAGAACAAAGTAATAGTATAATAATAGCAGGACATGTAAACCCTGATGGAGATACAATTGGAGCAGGATTATCTCTTTTATTAGGATTAGAAAATAAATATCCAAATAAAAGAATTGATTTTGTACTTCAAGACCCAGTACCTAAAAATATCTCTTTTTTAAAAGGAACTGAAAAAATAAAAAAAATAGAAGATATAAACAATCCGAATTATGATTTGGCTATTTTTGTGGATTCTGCAACGATAGAAAGAGTTGGAAAAGTTGAGAGCTTGATAGGAGATACATTTAAAATAAATATTGATCATCACATAAGTAATCCTAAATATGGAGATATAAATTTAGTGAAGGATATATCTTCAACATCTGAAATTATGTTTTCATTGCTAAAAGAGTTAGATTTGGTAGTAACTTTAGAAATGGGAGAGGCGATATATTTAGGTTTAGTAAATGATACAGGAAATTTTGCACATAGTAATGTTACTGATAAAACATTTTTAGTTGCATCAGAGCTAATGAGATTAGGTGTAAATAATAATAAAATAGTAAATGATTTCTTTAAAACAAAATCTTTCCAAAGAATGAAAGTTTTAGGAAAAGCTTTAAGCGAAATGAAATTTATTCAAGATAAAAAACTTATGTATTTTAACTTATCATATGAAGGATTAAAAAGTTTAGGTGCAATTAAAGATGATACTGAAGGAGTTGTAGAAGAGCTTCTTAACTATGGTGACAGTGAAGTTTCTCTATTTTTAAGAGAGGATGAAACTGGAAAAATAAAGGGAAGTATGAGAAGTAAGCACGATATAGATGTGAATAAAATCGCTGGAATTTTTGGTGGAGGCGGACATATAAAAGCTGCTGGATTTACATCAGAACTTTCATCAGAGGAAATTATAAAAAAAGTAGTAGAAAATTTATAAATAGTGTATAATTTTATAAAAAAAGGAGGGGAATAATAATGGCAGATTTTGATATAATTTTTTTAAAACCAACTAGATTCGAAGATTGTTTAAAGTGTGTAGAGCATATAAAGGCAGAGAAAATAGTTCATATAAATTTATGTGATTTAGATTCAGAAAAATCACAAAGAGTTTTAGATTTCATTAGTGG
This sequence comes from Cetobacterium sp. ZOR0034, assembly GCF_000799075.1. NCBI lineage: Bacteria > Fusobacteriati > Fusobacteriota > Fusobacteriia > Fusobacteriales > Fusobacteriaceae > Cetobacterium > Cetobacterium sp. ZOR0034. The sequence goes on along the minus strand of NZ_JTLI01000024.1, from coordinate 21,176 downwards.
GGCTGTACATATTCAAGAGGGGCAAATTATAAATCCGGGAGATAAAATATACTGCTCAATTCCTAAAAATAAAAGTTATCAAATAGAGTATAAAGAGTTATCTAATAATATAACAAATCCGAGATTCGATGAAGAGGAAGAGATAATTCCAAGATATAATAGAAGGTAAAAAAGGGACCAAAAGGTCCCTTTTCTCATTTTAGATATTTTTAGTTTTTTTTATTAAATCAGCCAATAAAAAAGCTTGGCAACTACCTATCCTTCCAGGGGGCTGCCCCCCAAGTACTTTCGGCGTTTACGGGCTTAACTTCCAGGTTCGAAATGTAACTGGGTGTACCTCCGTAGCTATCGTTACCAAGCTATATAATAATAACATTTTTTTTATAAAAAGTCAACAAAAAAAATGGGTTATAAACCCATTTTTTCGATAGAATTATTTATACAACTTTGAATGTAACTTCATCGTTATCATAACCAACTTCAATAGTTTCTCTTTCTTTAATTTCACCTTTTAAAATTATTTTTGCGATTTCAGTTTCGATATATTTTTGAATATATCTTCTAAGAGGTCTTGCACCAAATTGAGGATCATAAGCTGTTTTAGCTAAAAATTCAGCTGCTGAATCAGTTATACTAAAGTTTATTTTTCGTTCTTTTAATTTATTTTCAAGAGTTTTTAAAAGTTGTCGAACTATATTTTTAATTTCATCGATACCAAGGCCTTTAAATAGAATCGTTTCATCAATTCTATTTAGGAACTCAGGTCTAAAGTTAGCGAGCATCATTTGATTTATTTTTTCTCTAGTATGATTAGTAAGAGTTGGATCTTCTAAAATTAAATGGCTACCGATATTAGATGTCATAATGATTAAAGTATTTTTAAAATCAACAACTCGACCTTGTCCATCAGTTAATCTACCATCATCTAATACTTGAAGTAGAATATTGAATGTATCTGGATGAGCTTTCTCGATTTCATCAAACAATATTACAGAGTAAGGCTTTCTTCTAACAGCTTCAGTTAATTGTCCACCTTCTTCATATCCAACATACCCTGGAGGAGCACCAATCAATCTAGTTACAGAGAATTTGTCCATATATTCACTCATATCAATTCGAAGTACATTCTCCTCATCATCAAACAAGAAGTATGCAAGAGATTTAGCTAGATATGTTTTTCCAACACCAGTAGGCCCTAAAAACACAAATGAACCGATAGGCCTATTAGGGTCTTTCAATCCTGCACGTGCTCTTAGAATTGTCTCAGAAACGGCTTTTACAGCTTCAGATTGTCCAATAACTTTAGCATTTAAATTATCTTCTAAGCTAAGAAGTTTTTCTTTTTCACTTTCCATAAGTTTAGAAAGAGGAATTCCAGTCCATTTTGAAATAATTTCAGATATCTCCTCAACACCAACCTCTTGTTTAACTAATCTATTCACAGGAGCTTCTTCAAGACGCTTTTGTTCTTCAATTAATTCTTTTTCAAGTGTTGCTAATTTTCCATATTTAAGTTCTGCTAATTTATTTAAATCGTATTTTCTTTCAGCTTCAAGAATTTCAAGTTTTACTTTTTCAATTTCAGATTTGATATCTTTAACTTTATTTAAATCTTGTTTTTCATTTTCCCACTGAGTTTTTAAAATTGATTTATTTTGAATTAAATTTGAAAGTTCTTTCTCTAAAATTTCAAGTCTTTCTTTAGAGTAAGGATCTGTTTCTTTTTTCAAAGCTTCTTTTTCAATTTCTAATTGCATAACTTTACGAGTTAGTTGATCTAACTCTTCAGGCATAGAATCCATTTCAGTTCTAATCATTGCAGCAGCCTCATCAATTAAGTCAATTGCCTTATCAGGAAGTTGTCTATCTGGAATATATCTATTGCTAAGTACAGCAGCTTCTACAATGGCTCCGTCAGCAATTCTTATTCCGTGATAAACTTCAAATTTTTCTTTAATTCCCCTTAAGATAGAGATAGTATCTTCAACACTCGGTTCATTAACCATAACGATTTGGAAACGTCTCTCAAGAGCAGGATCTTTTTCAATGTACTTTCTGTACTCATCTAAAGTTGTAGCTCCAATTACTCGAATCTCTCCTCTAGCAAGCATAGGTTTTAATAGATTTCCTGCATCCATTGCTCCATCAGTCTTACCAGCTCCAACAATAGTGTGAATCTCATCAATAAATAGAATAATTTCTCCATTCGAATCCTCAACTTCTTTTAAGACAGCTTTTAAACGTTCTTCGAATTCTCCTCTAAATTTAGCTCCAGCAATTAGAGATCCCATATCTAATGAGAAAACTTTTTTATTTTTTAAAGAATCAGGAACATCTCCATTTAAAATTCTTTGAGCAAATCCTTCTGCAATAGCTGTTTTCCCAACACCAGGTTCACCTATAAGAACTGGATTATTTTTAGTTCTTCTAGAAATAATTTGTATAGTTCTCCTAATTTCACCATCTCTTCCAATAATAGGATCTATCTTTCCTTTTCTAGCGAGTTCAACAAGATCTCTACCATACTTTTCTAAAACTTCATATTTAACTTCAGGATTAGGAGAATCGACCTTTTTATTTCCTCTTATTTCTAAAATAGTGCTTTTGAATAATGAAGCATTAATTCCTAAGTTATTCAGAAAAGAAGTTTTATCTAAAAGAGATAAAAAGATATGTTCAACACTTATGTAAGAATCGCCCATAGATTGCATCAATTTTTGTGCTTCAATAAGAATCTCATTAGTTTTTGTATCCACTCCAATTGAAGATGGAGTTCCTGAAACTTTAGGTAATTTGTTACAAAGTGCTTCTAAGGAGTTTTGTAAAGAGTTAGTATCAAGACCCATTTTAGTTAGAACTCTAACAATAAGTCCCTCTTTATGAGCAACAAGTGCTAAAGCCAAGAGTTCGGGCTTTATACTTTGCTGCATATAAGTTTGAGCAAGAGTTTGAGCATCAGTTAATGCTAACATAGAGTTTTCTGTAAAATTGTTTGGATTCATAAAATCACCTCATAATTATAAATTTTGCTTACTTTAAGCTGATTATTTTATCCTCTTCACCAATATCTTTAAGATGGTTATTTCTAACTATTTCAATAACTTCCATCATTTTTTTTTGAATATGGTCATACCCTACATCTTTTATATGGGGAAGGATACAGTCAGAGCAATCTTTAACTCCTCCTGCAGTATGTTTATACTTACCTCCACACTCATTTCCTAGCATATAAAGTGGGCAATAACAAAATAAACAGTTAAAATTCTCGGTATTCTCCATTTTGTGACATGGAAAAAATTCGCAGTTTTTATTTTGATTAAATTTGTAGTTCATAAGTACCTCCCAGAAAATTTTAAATCTATAATTTAAATATACTACTGTAGGAGGATTAAATCAAGTCAATAAAATAAAAAAATGGTCTAAATTCAAAATTTAGACCATTAAAAATCAAAACATATATTTTATTAATAAACTTCAGTAGCATTTTCAACAGGTTCGTTTAAAACTACTTTTATTGCTACAATAGCAACTTCAAGCTGTTCAAGATCAGGTTCTTTAGTTGTAATCTTTTGAAGAGCCATTCCAGGAGCTGCAATCATTCTGACAAAGGGATTATCAAGATGATTACTAGTATATCTTTGAAGTTCATAAGATATTCCTGCTATCAAAGGCATAAATAAGACTCTTAAAACCACTTTTGTAAGTAATTTTGTTGTAAAACTACTAGGTGGAGGTAGAATAAAATCTAAACCAGTAAAAACTATAATAGCTATAAACATAACTATTAAAAGGAAACTAGTTCCACATCTAGGATGCAAAGTTGTAAACTTTTTAGCATTTTCAGCTGTTAGTTCTAAATGTTGTTCATAAGCATAGATTGATTTATGTTCTGCACCATGATACTGAAAGACTCTTTGAATATCCTTTGAGAATGAAATCAAGAATATATAAAGAACAAAGAATGCAAGCCTTAATCCAGCCTCTAGAAGGTTACTATAAATTTTATTATCTTTAAATAAAAAACTACTTATAATAGAGGGAAGAACAATAAAAAGACCAATTCCCAAAGCTAAAGAAACAATGGTAGTCATTACAGCCTCTTTTTGAGACAGTTGCTCTTCTTCAACCTCAGCTTGATTAGCTGAGAAAGTAAGCTCTTTAACTCCTAAAACTAGAGAATCAAATAGGGTTATTGCACCTCTAAGAAAAGGAATTGTAGAAAGTTTGTTTCTACTTTTTGATATTTTTGTTTTTTTGTAAACGATTTCACCATTGGGTTTTCTAACAGCTGTAGCAAGAAGGTCTGCATTTCTCATCATAACTCCTTCAATAACTGCTTGTCCACCTACGCTCGAAAATTTTTCTTTACTCATTGTCACCATCCGTAATTAATTAGATTGTATTTTTATCATAAGGTTTTCCAGCAGCACTAGGTGCAACTGCTTTACCAACAACTCCAGCTAGAGCTAGAAGTGTTAATAAGTAAGGTATCATTTGGATAAATTGAGGTGGAATAAATGTAACATATTGTTGAATTACTGTTTGTGCAGCATCAGCAAATCCAAATAATAAACTTGCAAATAAAACTCCTTTTGGTTTCCACTTACCAAAAACAAGTGCGGCTAACGCAATGAATCCTCTTCCGGCAGACATCTCTTTAGAGAATTGGCTAAGAGCTCCAATTGCTAAGTATGTTCCACCAAGTCCAGCAAAGACTCCAGACATAACAACACCAAAATATCTAATTTTAGCAACGCTTATACCAACAGTATCAGCAGCTAAAGGATATTCTCCTACAGCTCTCATTCTAAGACCAGTAACCGTCTTGTAAAGGAAATAACCAGACCAAATAGCTAAACCATATATGATATAAATTAATATAGAGAAGTTAAATAGTAATGGTATTCTAGTTGCAGAAGGACTATTTGATGCTTGTTCAAATAGAACTCTTAACATGAAGATTGTAAATCCAGATGCGAAAAGATTTATCGCAACTCCAGAAACAGTTTGATTTCCTCTATACTTGATACTGATTATAGCATGAATTAGAGCAATCAGTCCACCAGATATAGCACCAGCTAAAATTCCAAGAACCCAGCTTCCAGTGTAGTAAGAAACAACAGCTGAAGAGAATGCTCCAATAAGCATCATTCCTTCAAGACCTATATTAACAACTCCACAAACTTCTGAGAACATTCCACCAATTGCTGTAATAAGAATTGGAGCAGCCTGTCTGATTGTGGCTAAAATTAAACTTAAAATGATACTTACCATTACTCAGCTCCTCCTTTTGAACCTTTTTTCTCTAACCAAGATCTAATCATATTTTCAGCAGCAATTAATAAGATAATAATAGCTTGAATCATAATAACCATTTGACTAGGAATAGTTGTATTAAATTGCATAGCTCTTCCACCCACTCTAAGAGCAGCAAATAAAATTGCAGCCAGTAAAGCTCCGATAGGAGTATTTTTTCCAAGAAGAGCAACAGCAATTCCATCAAATCCGTAAGTAGCAGTTAGACCAGTTTTATAAGCGTATTGTCCAACTCCACCTAAAACTCTTTCAACTCCACCAAGTCCAGCTAAGAAACCAGAAATTCCTAAAGTTAAAAGAATAATTTTTTTTACGTTGATACCATTATTTTCAGCAGCAGTAGGATTGAAACCAACAGCTTTAATATGATAACCTAAAACTGTTTTTTCAAGTACAAACCAAACTACAAAAACAGCAACTAAAGCAATAATAAATCCATAGTTTAAAGGAACTCTAACATCTAATAATTTTCCTAATCTAGCAGATTCAATAACCGCAGGAGTTTGTGGATTGAATCCAGGAGCTTTAAGCGGATAATTTAAACAATATTGTTCAAAACTAACTGCGATATAGTTAAGCATTATAGTAGATATAACCTCATGAACTCCAAGTTTAGCTTTTAACCAACCAGCAACTGCAGCCCATAGGAAACCAGCTAATCCTCCAATAATTAATATAACAAACACATTACTGATAAATACATTAGCAACAAATCCTCCAACTGCAGCAGCAGCAAGTCCAGCCATAGTCATTTGTCCTTGAGCACCAATGTTAAACATACCACCCTTAAATGCAACTAAAACAGATAATCCTGTAAATATAAGAGGAGTTGCTTCTAAAAGTGTTCTAGCTATAGGAGTAAGACCATCAAAAGCTCCAGTAAATAAATAGTAGTATGCTTTTGTAGGACTTTCACCCATGTATAAAATTATACCTGCTCCAATTAGTAGTGCTAATATTACAGCTACAATAGGAACAAGGGCATTTAATATATTTTTGTTTTTAATCAAGTTTACCACCCGCCATAAGTATTCCAATTTTTTCTTCATTTGCTTCTTCTCTAGAAAGAATTCCAGTTATTTTACCCGCACACATAACTGCAATTTTATCTGAAAGATTTAAAATCTCAGATAGTTCTGATGAAACAACCATAACAGCTTTTCCTTTTTCTTTTTCATTAAGGATAAGTTTATGTATTGATTCAATAGCTCCGATATCAACTCCTCTAGTAGGTTGACCAGCTATAATAAGATTGTTGTTTTTCTTTTCTAACTCTCTAGCAACGATAATCTTTTGTTGATTTCCTCCAGATAGTCTACCAAAAGCAGTATCGACACTTCTAGGTCTAACATCATACTTTTCCATAAACATTTCAGCATCTTTTCTTAATTTGAAGAAATTAAGAAGACCAAATTTTGAATACTCATCTCTTTCAAGACCAAGAGCGAAGTTTTCCATAACACTAAATTGTGAAATAGCAGCTCTTTTATGTCTATCTTCAGGAATATGAGCCAATCCAAGTAAAGATATTTTTCTAGGAGTTTTTCTTTTTAAAATAACATTGTCAAGAATCATTTCACCTGAACAAGTTTCTCTCAATCCAGTTAAAGCTTCAACAAGTTCAGTTTGCCCACTTCCTTCAACACCGGCAATACCAAGTACTTCACCTTTTCTGATTTGGAATGAAGCATTTTCAACTTTCATAACTCCAAGATGATCTTTAACGCTAACATTCTTTACAGATAAAACAGTTTCCCCAATCTCAACTTCAGGTCTCTCTGTTGTGAATAGTACAGCTCTTCCAACCATTGCGTTAGCAATTTTTTCCTTTGTGGCATCCACAGTAGCAAAATTAGCAATATCTGCTCCTCTTCTAATAACTGTTATGTTATTAGAGATATCAAGAACCTCTTGTAGTTTATGAGAGATAAAGATAATAGTTTTTCCTTCGGCAATTAAGTTGTCCATGATTTTGTAAAGCTCTTTAATCTCTTGTGGAGTTAAAACAGCTGTAGGTTCATCGAAAACTAAAAGGTTTGCACCTTTGAAAAGAATCTTTAAAATTTCTACTCTTTGTTGCATTCCGATAGAAAGATCAGATACTAAAGCATCTGGATCTATAGCTAATCCATATTTTTTTGAAACCTCGATAACATCTTGTCTAGCTTTGTTAATATCTAAAGATAGACCTTTTTTAGGCTCAACACCTAAAATCATATTTTCAGCAACAGTTAAAGTTGGAACAAGCATAAAATGTTGATAAACCATTCCAATTCCTAACTCAGCAGCTTTACTAGGTGAATCTATTTGTACTTCCTTCCCGTGGTAAAATATTTTACCAGAAGTTGGAGTATAAAGACCATTTAACATTTTCATAAGTGTTGACTTACCTGCTCCATTTTCACCAACAATAGCGTGTTTTTCACCTTTTAAGATTTTTAAAGTGATATCGTCATTTGCGATAACTTTTCCATCTAAGAAAGTTTTTCTGATGTGTTGCATTTCTAAGATATAATTATTCACTTAGAATCCTCCCTAAATTTATTTCAATATTACGTTGTAAAAAATAACCTTTTAAAATTATATTATGTTATATAAAAGTAGTCAACTTTTTTTATTCCTCTCTTTTAATTACAACGAATGTGATATCATCATTTTGTTCACAACCATTCTGGAAGTTGTTAACTTCAGATAGTAACTTCTGTTTTATTTCTTTAGCTGAAAGAGATGAACTTTGAAGTAAGACATCTTTTAATCTATCTATTCCAAATAGCTCTTTATTAGTGTTTTCTGCTTCACTAATTCCATCTGTATAATAGATAACAATATCGCCAATATTTAATTTTATTTCTCCTTGTTTATAGTTGTAATCATCTAAAAATCCTATAGCAACACCTTTAACAGAATGAGTTTCAATAAGACCAGTAGTACTGTTGTAAACAACAAGCGGATTGTGTCCAGCGTTTGAATAAGTTAAGATTTTGCTATCGTAATCGTATTTGCTATGCATCATAGTTATAAACATATCTTCAGTTATATCAGGATAGATAAGTTTATTGAGTTTTTTAACATTACAGCAAGGTTCCTCACCTTGAAGTTCAAGTGTTTTTAATACTGAACGACCTAGTGCCATAAGGAAAGCAGCAGGAACTCCTTTTCCACTTACATCAGCAATAGTAATACTAAAAGTTTTTTCATTTAGAAGAGAGTAATCATAGTAATCTCCTCCAATCTCTTTAGCAGGTTCAAAGAAAGTAGCTACATCTAATCCTAAAACATTTTTAATCTTTTTAGGGATTATTCTTTTTTGAATTCTAGAAGCAACTTCAAGTTCTTGTGACATTCTTTCCTTAACAACTAAATCAGAGTATATTTGAGCATTATTTATTGCAATCGCAACTTGTATAGTTAGTGCAGAGATTGTCTCTTCGTCGCTTTTTATAAGTTTAGATTTGTCCTCTATTATAAAGATAACTCCAAGCTCTTTTCCTTTTACAGTAAGAGGTGATGCAATTATTTTTTCATCTGGTGTAATAGAGAAACCTTTTAAAATCTCGTTATAAACTTTTTTATAGTCTTTACGAGTAAATTGAGATAAAACCTCTTCAGGATAACTCAGTTCTCCTTTGAAGTGAATATCACCTTTAATTCTTTTGTTTAAAAGACGTCCTCCTTCCCATAAGTAAAGGGAGATTCTTTTAGCTCCTGTTAGAACAAAATAAGCGTCAAGAATAGTAGAGATTATTTTATCTAACTCCATTATAGACAAAACTGTTCTTGATAATGAATTGATATTTGATAAACTAGCAACTCTTTGCTCTAGAACTTGATTACTGTATTCAAGTTGTTTTGATTTTGTAAGTAAAGATTCATAAGTAACTTCAAGTTCCTTCTTATATTCCCGTAACTCTTCGATAGAATTATCAAGCTCTAAGTCTTGTTTTGTAATAGCTGTAGTAGCTCTTTCGTAGTCATTTTTTAAATCTTCAGATATATCAGTAAGGAACTCTTTACTTATAAAACTTTTTAAAATTTTACTTGTTTCTTCAAAGTTTTTCTTTTCAATTTTCTTCAAGATTAAAAAGAAAATAAAAAATAGAATAATAAAAGAGAAGTAGATAATCAATTACTTAGCCTCCCATGTAGAGAATCTATTTTCAAGAGATTCTGTAGTATCATTTTTCGTCCAATCTTTTCTCTTCCAAGATAAAAGGTTAGAAACTGAGTTTGAGTCATTAGTAAGATTTTTTAACTCATCGAAAGATTTCACTAGTACCAAATTAGAGGTAAGTTCATAGTCATCAGTTGATAAATATTTATGGCTATTTCCTAAGAATAAAACCAATGAGTTAGGAAAAACTTTAAATCCAGAATTAACATCAGAATTTTTAAAGATAATACTTTTGTCTTCTAAAGAGTTAATATCTTGATTTGCATTTTTTATATAGACAGCTTTTTTATCATTTTCTGTCCAATCAGAATAAACAAAGTTTTTCTTAATTGAGTTGATGTTATCAACAATTGATTTTCTGCTCAATAAAATATCTTCCATTAATAAACTTTTATCAAGTTCTGTATAAAGGTAAGACGAGTTGTAAAGTGATTCATTATCTGTTAGTTTTAGTAATAAAAAATATTGTCTATTTAATAATTTTTGTGTTATACCAGCATTTTCAGGAACTTCAATACTAAAATCATTTAAAAAAGCTTTTTCCTCTGTACTCAAATCTTCTACAATTTTCATTCCAATAATCTCTTTGTCAAACCAACCAGTCTCTATAAGAGAACTAAAGTCTGTATCCATCTCTTTTGTAATAAGTAGATTAAGGTTATTTTTTTGAACGCTGTTAAGATTAGTTAAACTATTATTTAGGTTTTTTAAGAAATCAATTTTACCGTTATAATTATTTGGATATTCTAAAGAGATTAAATTAAAATTGTATTTCCCTCTAGAAATAGAGTTGTTGAATGTGATGTGTTGGCTTTGATCTTTTCTAGCAGAAAATTGTGAACAACCAACAAGTGTAATTAAAGAAAAAAGCAAAAGAATTTTTTTCATAATGTTAAATCATCTCCTTTATTTTTAAGGCTAGCTGTTTAGGAATAACTTTTTCTAATTCCTCTAAAGTTGCATTTTGAATTTGTTTTACCGAACCAAAAGTTTTTAAAAGAATCTCTTTTCTTTTTGGTCCAATACCAGGGATGTTATCTAACTGACTAGATATTACCCTTTTATTTCGTAGTAATCGATGATAAGTAACTCCAAATCTATGAGCTTCATCCCTGACTCTTTGTAGAATTTTTAAAGCTTCATCACTTTTCAAAAATATATATGGAGTATTTTCTGTATATTTATAAATTTCCTCTTCTTTTTTGGCAATACTTAAAAGTTCAGAAATTCCTCCTTTTCCGATATCTTCAAGAATTTGTCCGACAGCATTAATCTGGCCAAGACCACCATCTATTAAAATAGCATCTGGAAATTCTTCGACAGGTAATTTAGAGTAACGCCTTTCAATAACCTCTCTCATCATAGCGAAATCATCGGGGGTATCTTTAGTTGTAATTTTAAATTTTCGATAAAGTTTTTTTGCTTTTTTTCCTTCGACACTGACACTCATAGAAGCAACGGCATCTTTACCTTGGATATTTGATATATCAAAACATTCTATTTTAAATGGGAATCGTTTGAGATTAAGTTTCGTATATAAATCACTCAATCCTTTTTCAACAATAGTTTTTTTATTGTAAAAATTCTCGATATCTTTTTTTAGATTTAAAATCCCCATTTCTAAGAGTTCTCTTCTACGAGACTTTATTTTAGGGAAAAATAGAGATACTTTATGTTTAGAAATAGCTTCAAAGATAAAAGTTATATCTTTTTCAAGGTTAGCCATAGAATCTTCGAAAATTATATTTTTGGGAATAGGATACTTAGAGTAATAACTCATAATAGTATCTTCAATAATATCATCAAAAATAGTATTTTCTAAATTTATAGAGTGAAAGTTTTTTCCTAAGATTTTTCCTTCTCTAACGTTTAAAACACAAAGAAAAACTTTATTGTCTTCTAGAATAAGTGTAAAGATGTCCTCATCAATAGATGAAGCAGCCTCTGTTACTTGTTTTTGTATGTTGTTTTCAATCTCTTTTTTTTGTTCTCTGAACATAATAGCTTTTTCAAATTCCATATTTTCAGCAGCAGAGGTCATATTTTTTTCTAATTTTTGAATTATTGATGTTGTGTTTCCTTTTAAAATTTCCTTCGCATCAGAAATATTTTCGCTATATTCATTTAAAATATTTTTATATTTACAAGGTCCGCTACAAAGGTTCATATAAAATTTAAGACAGGGTCTAGGATATATTTTTTCCATATCTCTATTGCAATCTCTAATTTTATAAAGTTTGGAAATAGTAGATTTTAAATTCCAAGCTCCAAAGGGAAATGGTCCAAAATAATCACCTAGATTTTGATTTAATTTTTTAGTAGTTCTAATGATTGAAATCTTAGGGAATCGTTCATCAGTAATTAAAATATAGGGATAAGTTTTTTCATCTTTTAAATTTATATTATATTTCGGAGAATATTTTTTTATCAAATTATTTTCTAAAATTAAAGCATCGATTTCAGAGTTACAAATAATAAAATCGATATCGTCGATATTTTTAACAAGCTCTTTAGTTTTTTCATCAGAGTGCTCTCTATTGAAGTAAGAATTAACTCTTTTTGAAAGATTTTTAGCTTTTCCGACATATATAATTTTAGAGTTGTTTTTCATTAAGTATACTCCAGGATTGCTAGGAATCTCTTTATTAAAAACAGTAATCATAAGCTTACCAATTTCCTCTCTCTTTCTCTCTATGTATAGAGTAAATATTGATATCATCTAAACTGTTTAAATCTTTTTGAAGCCTTCTAACAAAAGAGACAGAACGATGTTTTCCACCGCTGCATCCAATGCCTATGGTAAGATGCCTTTTCTCATCTTTGATATATCCGGGGATAAGGAAAGTTATTAAATCTAAAATTTTAGAGTATAAAGCTTGTGCGGATTCAAAGCTCATAACGTAATCATAGACATCATCGTTAAATCCTGTTTTTTCTCGTAAATTTTCTAGATAATACGGATTAGGCAAAGTTCTTACATCAAAAATCATATCTGCATCGATAGGGACACCATGTTTAAATCCGAATGACTGAAGATGTATATTTAATAAAATATTTTTAGAGAAAGAAGCTACAGCCATCTCTATTTTTCTAGATAACTCCTTAGCGGTTAAAAAGCTCGTATCGACAATCATATTGGCTTTATCTTTGATATCTTCCATAAGATATATTTCATCTTCAATACTTTGTAGTAGAGTATCCTTAGTCAAGGGGTGTTTCCTTCTTGTAAGATTGTATCTGTTCAATATAGATTGAGTTGAAGCTTCTAGAAATATTATTTTATAGTCAATTTCAAGATTATCAATCTCATTAAAAAAAGTATCAAAATCGTTTGCGTCAATTATTGTTCTGATATCAAGACCCAGGGCTATTCTTTTAACGCTACTATCTTTACTAGAAGTTTGTAGGTCTTTTAAAATCAATCCGGCAAATCTGAAAGGGATATTGTCCATTGTGAAAAATCCTAGATCCTCTAAAGTTTTTAAACCTGTTGACTTTCCAGAGCCACTAAGTCCAGTTAAAATAATCAACTCCATTATAATTCCTCCAAATATAGTTTACTTTATTATACAATAATCTAAATTAAAATTATATAAAAAAATAAAAAAAGGATAGGTAAATGACCTATCCAAAAATAAGTGAAATTAAAGTAAATTTATTTTAGAGATGCTATCTCTGATTAGGTTCAAATCAACAAACCTAAATTCTTCTAAAGATATGTCTGACTGCTCTTCTTTAGGAGTGAAACTAACTTTTTTAACAATATCTAAAACTCCAAGAATAATTTTAATAGAGTGAGAGTTATCTTCAATTTGTTTATTTGTTATTAGTATTGATTTAAAAGGATTATCTTGATTTTCTAAATTATATAGGATAGGATCACTTAGAAGCCTATGACCTTCAAGACATTTTTGTTCTATGTAATTCAATACTTGGTTGATATTGTGGTTCTCTAAGTAAATTACATTATCTGTTTCTTTGAAGAAATTAAAAACTTTATTGTTATTTGTAATGATTTTATAATCCATAAAAAACCTCCTGCTTTTTTGAATAGAATTTTCAGTAGTAATATTACAACGTAAACGGTAATATATCAAGAGTAAAAAAATAAAAATTGACAAGTTTTTAATTTTAGTATATACTTTTTCTCAGAGCAAAAAAAAGGAGGGTGAAATATGGTTTACAAAAATGACACAAGAGTTAGACAGAAACAGAAAAACTATTTGTTATTTTTAGATTTATTTATTTCATTTTCTAATGATTTATTTATATTTTTTAATTTTTTAGTTTTTAATTTTAATATTAATATAGACAAGGAATATGATTTTCATATTCCTTTTTTTATGCAAAAAATTTAGGAGGTAAAAAATGAAGGGGAAGTTAATTCTTGAAAACGGAATGAGTTTCGATGGAAAAATTTTTGGAGAGCTAGGTGAAAGTGTAGGAGAACTTGTTTTTAACACGGGAATGACAGGTTACCAAGAATTACTAACAGATCCATCATACTATGGACAGATTGTTGTTATGACTTATCCGATGGTAGGAAACTACGGAATTAATTTAGAGGATATGGAATCAAACGGAATCAAATTAAAGGGGTTTATCATCAAAGAGGATGCAAAACTTCCAAATAACTTCAGATGTGAGATGACTTTAGATGGTTTCCTAAGACAATATAAAGTTGTTGGATTTAAAGGAGTAGATACAAGACATCTTACTAAAATCATAAGAGAAGAGGGAGCTATGAAGGCTCTAATAACATCAAAGGATTTAACTCAAAAAGAGATTGATGAGCATTTTGCTAAGTTTAGTAATAAAGATGCAGTAGAGCAAGTTAGTACTAAAGAGAAGTATGAGATTCCGGGACCAGGAAAAAGAATTGGGGTAATTGATTTTGGAGTTAAAAAGAATATACTTAGATCTTTCGAGGCAAGAGGAGTTCACCAAATCGTTTTCCCTTGGAATGTGACAGCTGAAGAGCTATTATCTCATGATTTAGACGCAGTGTTCTTATCGAATGGACCAGGGGATCCTGCAGAATTAACTGGTGTTATTAATGAAATCAAAAAATTAGTAGGGAAATTACCAATTGTTGGAATATGTTTAGGACATCAACTGTTAGCTTGGGCTTTAGGTGGGACTACAAAAAAATTAAAATATGGACATAGAGGATGTAATCATCCAGTAAAAGACTTAGAGAAGAATAGAATATTTATAACTTCTCAAAATCACGGATATGTTGTAGATAAAGTTCCTGATTCAATGAAAGTTACACATATAAACTTAAATGATAACTCAATTGAAGGAATGAGAAGTGAAGAACACAGAATACTGTGTGTTCAATATCATCCAGAGGCATGGCCAGGACCAGCTGATTCAGAATATTTATTTGATGATTTCTTAGCAGTAATAGAGGGATAAAATTTTAAGATTTTTAGTAGAGTTTTCAGGAGGCGTATATAAATGTTAGATAAATCGATAAAAAAGACACTAGTAATAGGATCAGGACCAATCATAATAGGACAAGCAGCAGAGTTTGACTATTCGGGAACACAAGCGTGTGAAACATTGAAAAAAGAGGGAATTGAAGTTGTACTAATAAACTCAAACCCAGCGACAATAATGACTGATAAAGCTGTTGCAGACAGAATATATATAGAGCCAATTACAGCAGAGTTTGTTGAGAAGGTAATCGCTAAAGAGAGACCGGACTCAATATTAGCTGGAATGGGGGGACAAACAGCGTTAAATATGGCTGTTGAATTAAACGATAAAGGAATCCTTGAAAAATATGGAGTGAGAGTTATCGGAACAACTGTTGAATCTATAAAAAGAGGAGAAGACAGAGAGTTATTTAGAGAAGCTATGGACAAAATTGGAGAACCAACTATTGAAAGTAGAATAGTTGAAGATCTAGAGACAGGATTTAGAGTAGCTAGAGAGATTGGATATCCAGTTGTTGTAAGACCAGCTTATACTCTTGGAGGAACGGGAGGGGGAATTGCAGATAATCCTCAAGAGTTAGAAGATATTCTATTAAAAGGATTAAAACTGTCAAGAGTTGGACAAGTTTTAATTGAAAAATCAATCTTAGGTTGGAAAGAGGTTGAGTACGAAGTAATTAGAGATAAGGATGGAAACTGTATTACAGTTTGTAATATGGAAAATATAGATCCAGTTGGAATACATACTGGAGATTCTATAGTTGTGGCACCATCACAAACTCTATCAGATAGAGAGTATCAAATGCTAAGAACTTCAGCATTAAAGATAATAAACGAAATTGGAGTTGTAGGAGGATGTAATGTACAGTTTGCTCTACACCCAAAATCATTCGAATATGCAATTATAGAGATCAACCCAAGAGTTTCAAGATCATCAGCACTAGCTTCAAAAGCTACAGGTTATCCAATAGCTAGAGTTGCTACAAGATTATCTTTAGGATATACGTTAGATGAAGTTGTAAATGAAGTTACTGGAAAAACATTCGCATGTTTCGAACCAGCATTAGACTATATTGTTGTGAAGATTCCAAAGTGGCCATTTGATAAATTTAAGAAGGCTAATAAGAGATTGGGAACAAAAATGATGGCAACTGGTGAGGTTATGGCTATCGGAAATAACTTTGAAGCAGCTTTCCTAAAGGGATTAAGATCTCTAGAGATTGGAAGATATAACTTAGAGCATCCAGTTGTTGAAAAGATGTCTATGGAGGAATTAAAAGAGGTTGTTGTAAGACCAGATGATGAAAGAATATTCGTTGTTGCAGAGATGTTAAGAAGAGGATATGTAAAAGAGAAATTACAAAAACTAACTGGAATTGATAAATTCTTTATGGAAAAGTTAGAGTGGCTTGTAAGACAAGAAGAGTTAATGAAAAAGATGGAACTTAAAGATTTAGATGAAAAGTTCTTGAAAAATGCAAAGAAAAAAGGATTCTCAGATAAAGGAATAGCTCAACTACTAAATGTGACTGAGCAGGATATAGCTAGAAAGAGAAGAGATTATGGAATAAAACCAGTGTATAAAATGGTTGATACGTGTGCTGGAGAGTTCGCAGCAGATTCATCATACTTCTACTCAACTTATGATCAATTTGATGAAGTTGATGTAACTGATAACAAGAAAGTAATAGTTATTGGATCGGGACCGATTAGAATAGGACAAGGAATTGAATTTGACTACTGTACAGTTCATTCGATAAAAACTTTAAGAAATATGGGAATTGAAAGTATCATTATAAATAATAACCCTGAAACAGTTTCAACAGACTTCTCAACAGCAGATAGATTATACTTTGAGCCATTAGTAACGGAAGATGTTATGAATATAATCGATAAAGAGAAACCTGCAGGAGTAATTATTCAATTCGGAGGACAAACAGCAATAAAATTAGCGAATGACCTTAGAGATAGAGGAGTTACAATTTTAGGAACTTCAGCTGAGATGGTAGATGCAGCAGAGGATAGAGAAAAGTTTGAAGATATAATGGAGAAGTTAGATATAAAGAGACCTAAAGGAAGAGCTGTATGGGAAGTAGAAGCAGGAAAGAAGATAGCTGCAGAAGTTCAATACCCAGTTTTAGTAAGACCATCTTACGTTTTAGGTGGACAAGGGATGGAAATTTGTCATGATGAATACAACCTTGTTAACTATTTAAAAGCTTCATTTGAAAGAGATCCTGAAAATCCAGTGCTGATAGATAAATATTTAAATGGAATCGAAGTAGAAGTAGATGCTATCTGTGATGGAGACGACATTTTAATACCAGGGGTTATGGAACATTTAGAGAGAGCTGGGATTCACTCTGGAGACTCAATAACAATATATCCTCCACAAAATTTATATGAGGGAACAGAGCAAAAAATTGAGGAGATTACTAGAAAAATAGCTAAAGAGCTAAAAATTAAAGGTATGATGAATATTCAGTTTATAGCTTATGAAAATGAGTTGTATGTGATAGAGGTTAACCCAAGATCTTCAAGAACAGTTCCTTATATAGCAAAAATATCAGGTGTACCTGTAATTGATATAGCAACAAAAGTAATTATGGGAGAAAAGTTGAAGAATTTAAGTTTTGGAACTGGAATCTATAAAAAACCATCAGTTGTTGCAGTTAAAGTACCTGTGTTCTCGACAGAAAAATTATCAGGAGTAGAAGTTTCGTTAGGACCAGAGATGAAGTCTACAGGAGAGGTTTTAGGAGTTGGACATACAGCGGATGAAGCAATCTTTAAAGGTCTTTTAGGAGGAGGAAGAGTTCAAAACGTAAGAAATAGAAAAGTTCTTCTAACAATAAGAGATAAGGATAAAGATGAATTCTTACCGGTTGCAAAATCATTAAAAGATTTAGGATGTCAATTGTTTGCAACGGAAGGAACTCAAAAATATCTTGCTGAAAATGGAATTGAAGCAACAGCAGTAAGAAAAATAAATGAAGAGTCTCCTAATATCTTAGATTTACTAAAAAATAGAGAAGTAGATTTATTAATCAATACACCAACGAAAGCAAACGACGCTCAAAGAGATGGATTCAAAATAAGAAGAACAGCGATTGAATATGGTGTAGAGGTGCTAACTTCAATAGATACATTAAATGCGATAATAAAAGTTCAAGAGTTAAATGTAGATAAGATGGATTTAGATATATTTGATATCGCTCAAATATAAATCTGTTGACAAAACTTTTGAAAAAGTATACACTTGAGAAAAGAATAATTTAAAAATATACTCAAAGGGAGTAGTCAAAAGTATAATATCAACATCTCGATTGCAAAAATCTGGTATTATACACCTAAAAATGGTGACAAGACTTTTAGTGTAGGTTTTAACCTACACTGAAAGTCTTTTTTTTATTTTTAAAATGAAAATAGAATCGTAGTTAGTAAAATAATTTAAAATATAAGAGTTTGAAGGAGGGTTTTTATGAGAGAGTTTTATTCTAAAAGTAAAGATGAGATAATGGGATATTTTGATACATCTGAGCAAGGATTGAAAGTCAAAGATTTAGAAAAATTAAGAGAGGAATATGGAAGTAACGAATTAAACAGTAAAGAGAAAAAAGGTGCGTTTATAGTTTTTTTAGAGCAATTTAAAGATTTTTTAGTCATTATTCTTTTAGTAGCAGCGGCAATATCTTTTATTTCAGGAAATAAAGAGAGTACGATAGTTATTTTAGCGGTTATAACAATGAATGCGATTTTGGGAACAGTTCAGCATATGAAAGCTGAAAAATCATTAGAAAGTTTAAAAAAGATGTCCTCTCCAAAAGCGAAGGTTATAAGAGATGGACAAAAGCAAGAGATTGATTCAAGCGAGTTGTTACCTGGTGATATTGTTCTTATAGAAGCCGGAGATGTTGTTCCAAGTGATGCTAGGATATTAGAATCATATTCGCTTATGGTAAATGAGAGCTCTTTAACTGGGGAATCTGAAAGTGTTGAGAAGATATCTGAAGTATTAGATGAGGGAAATCTAACTGTAGGTGATCAAAAAAATATGGTTTTTTCAGGAAGTTTAGTAACTTATGGTAGAGCGAAGTTAGTGGTAACATCGATAGGAATGAAAACTGAACTGGGAAAAATTGCGGCTTTGCTAGATGAGACAGAGGATGCAACGACACCGTTACAGAAATCTTTAGAAAAATTTGGTCACAAACTATCAATAGCCATAATAGTACTTTGCATTGTTGTATTTTTTATGAGTATTGCAAGGGGTATAAATATACTTGACTCGTTGATGTTTGCAGTAGCACTAGCAGTAGCAGCCATTCCTGAAGCTCTTGGTTCGATTGTAACGATAGTTTTAGCGATAGGAACTCAAAAGATGGCAAAAGAGAATGCAATTATAAAAAAATTACATTCAGTTGAATCTTTAGGGTGTGTTTCTGTAATCTGCTCTGATAAAACAGGGACTCTTACTCAAAATAAAATGACTGTAAAAAACTTATTTGTAGATGGAAAAGTGGTGGATGCGGAGAGTATAAAGATAGATTCTAAGATTGAAATGGGATTATTAAGAGCGGCCATACTTTGTAGTGATGCTGTAAATGTAAATGGTCAAGAGATTGGGGACCCAACGGAGATTGCGCTTGTTAATATAGGGCATAAATATAATATGATAGAAACAGAGGTTAGAAAAGAGTATTTAAGATTGAAAGAGTTGCCGTTTGATTCTGATAGAAAAATGATGAGTACTTTAAATAGAATAGAGGAGAGAGATTATCTAATAACAAAAGGAGCTCCAGATATTATAATTGATAAAGCTAAGTATATATTGAGAGAAGATGGTGAGATAGAATTAGTAGAAACAAAAGATATAGAGGGTATAAAAAGAGCAAATGTAAAATTTGCTGAATCAGGACTTAGAGTTTTAGCTTTTGGAATGAAAGAGATTGGTGTCGATCGTGAATTAGAATTTGAAGATGAAAATGAGTTTATCTTTATCGGTTTGATAAGTATGATTGATCCACCAAGAGAAGAATCTAAAGTTGCTGTTCAAAATTGTATTAGAGCAGGAATAAAACCTGTTATGATAACAGGTGATTATAAAGTTACAGCTAAAGCGATAGCAAAAGAGATTGGTATTTATAAAGATGGAGATGAAACTTTAAATGGAGCAGAAGTTGAACAAATGACAGATGAAGAGTTATTGCAACATGTTGAAAGAATATCTGTATATGCAAGAGTATCACCGGAACATAAGATAAGAATAGTCTCAGCTTGGCAGAAGTTAGGGAAAATTTGTGCTATGACAGGAGATGGTGTAAATGATGCGCCGGCTTTAAAAAAGGCAGATGTAGGAATAGCAATGGGAATAACAGGAACAGAGGTTTCTAAAGATGCTGCTTCGATGATATTAACTGATGATAATTTTTCAACTATAGTGAAGTCGGTTGTAACTGGAAGAAATCTTTATGCAAATATAAAAAACTCAATAAGATTTTTATTGTCTGGGAATACAGCTGGAATATTGGCGGTATTTTATGCTTCGTTAATGGGATTGCCAGTAATATTTGCTCCGGTACATCTTTTATTTATAAATCTTTTAACTGATAGTTTACCTGCGATAGCAATCGGTATGGAGCCATCACAGGGAAATGTTTTGGATGAAAAACCAAGAGAAGCGGGAGCTCCGTTGTTAGATAAACAATTATCAAGTAGAATTTTGATGGAGGGAGCATTAATTGCAATTGTAACAATGATTGCTTTTTATTTAGGGTTTGTTAAAGGGGATGCTGGATTGGGAAGTACAATGGCATTTTCAACATTGTGTTTGGGTAGATTGTTCCATGGATTTAATTGTAGAGGAAATGGAACGATTCTTAGACTGGGTTTAACAAAGAATATGTTTAGTGTATATGCGTTTTTATTAGGAACAGCTTTCTTATACAGTGTATTGATTATTCCAGCTTTCCACGATATGTTTGCAGTATCAGATTTAACTCTTATGAATTTCTTGGAAATGACAGTATTGGCGTTTGTTCCAACGTTAATAATACAAATTTTGAAATTTATTAAATATGATAGATAAAAAAAGTCACCTTTAGGGTGACCTTTTTTTTAAAAGGATATTATAAATAAAAAAAACACTCATTAAGAGTGTTTAAGTTTCTAAATGGTGCCTAGAAAAGGATTCGAACCTTCGACCGCCCGGGTATGAACCGGGTGCTCTAGCCAACTGAGCTATC
>NZ_JTLI01000023.1 GCF_000799075.1 Cetobacterium sp. ZOR0034 | reverse complement strand
GGTACCCCGTAGGGGAATCGAACCCCTGTTTATAGAGTGAAAATCTATTGTCCTAACCACTGAACGAACGGGGCAACTTCCGCTCTCGCGTCGTTGCTACATAATAATAGTACCATCTTTTTTAAAAAATGTCAACAACTTTTTTTATTTTTTTAAAACTTCCCACTCTTTCTCTTTAAATCCTATTAAAACCTTATCGTTTCCAATAACTAGAGGTCTTTTTACTAACATTCCGTTTGTTGAAAGTATCTCTAAAAGTTCATCTTCATTATTTTCAGCAACTTTCTCTTTCAAATTCATCTCTCTATAAAGAATACCACTTGTATTGAAGAATTTTTTTACAGGTAATCCACTTAACTCTAACCATTTTTTCAATTCATCTTTTGTTGGGTTATTTTCTACAATATGTCTAGCCTCAAAATCTACTCCATTTTCCTCTAACCATTTTCTAGCTTTAACGCAAGTTGAGCATTTAGGGTAGTTTAAAAATAAATATCTCATAAGTATCCTCTCCTATTCTTTTTCATATAGCTTAACATTAAAAAAGAAAAAAGGGAAGCACATTCTTCCCTTTTTTTGTATACTATTATTTAGTTAAGGCTTTTTTTAACTCTTCAACTTTATTTACTCTTTCCCAAGGTAAATCTAAATCAGTTCTTCCGATATGTCCGAAAGCTGCTAAATCTTGGTAGTTAAAGTTTCCGCTTCTTAACTCTAAATCTCTTTCAATTCCTCTTGGTGTTAAATCAAATACATTTTGAACCGCTTCAGCTAATTTTATCTCTTCAACTTTTCCAGTTCCAAAAGTTTCAACTTTTACAGATGTAGGTTCTACTACTCCAATTGCATAAGAAAGTTGAACTTCACATTTGTCAGCTAAATCTGCCGCTACGATATTTTTTGCAACCCATCTAGCTGCATAGGCTGCTGATCTATCCACTTTTGAAGGATCTTTTCCAGAAAACGCTCCTCCACCATGTCTAAAGAATCCTCCGTAAGTATCTACGATTATTTTTCTTCCTGTTAATCCAGTATCTCCGTGTGGTCCTCCTATTACAAATCTTCCTGTTGGATTGATATGGTAATGCTTAACTTCTTCAGCATTTAAGTTGTACGCCTCTAATACTGGCTTTATTACTAACTCTTTTACATCGTGATGAATTTGCTCTTGAGTTACTTCTGGATTATGCTGAACTGAAACTACTACAGTGTCTACTCCTACAACAGCACCATTTTCATCATAAGCTAAAGTTACTTGTGATTTTGCATCTGGTCTAGCCCAAGCTAAATCCTTTGATCTTGTTAATCTTGTTAATTTTACGATAATCTCTCTTGCTAAAACTAAAGCTAATGGCATTAATTCTGGAGTTTCTTTTACTGCTCCTCCGAACATTATACCTTGATCTCCTGCTCCTCCAACATCTACTCCCATAGCGATATCAGGAGATTGCGAGTGAATTGCATTTAAAACTCCACAGTCAGAGTCAAATCCCATACCTTGCTTGTAACCAATTTCATCTATTTTATTTCTTACGATATCTTGAATATCGATATATGTTGTAGTTGTGATCTCTCCACCTACGATTACTTGACCAGTTGTACAGAATACTTCACAAGCAACTCTTGCTGCTGGATCATTTTTTATACATGCATCTAATACCGCATCCGATATTTGGTCTGCTATTTTGTCTGGATGTCCTGGTGATACACACTCTGAAGTAAAGTAAGTTAAATTTTTCATTTGTTCCTCCTAAGATTAATCAAAAGAGATAAAAAAAGCCTTTTATCTCTCCAGAAAGATAAAAGGCTAAATGCTCTTTATAGGTCATCTTTCTGGAATTAGCACCACACCTCTAAGGTAGGTTGCTGAAACGTCATAGGGCCAGTCCCTCAGTCTCTCTTGATGATTTTTTTGTTTTTGTTTTTTACTGCTAAATTATATCGTATTTGTATCTTTTAGTCAATACTTTTTTATTTTTTTTCTTCAATTAATGTTAAGTTTACCATCTTGTTGAATATTGTTGCAATATAATTAAGTTGAGAAAGTCTATTATTTTTTACAGCTTCATCTTTATCCATAACCATTATAGATTCGAAGTATCTATTGATGATATCTTCCGTTGACAGAATTACATTTAAGTATCCTATATAGTTTTTAGCCACTAGCATCTCTTCTGCATCTCTTGCAACTTCTTGTGATTTTTGGAACAACTCTTTCTCTATATCTTCAACTAAAAGATCAGAATTAACGATTACTCCTTCAAATCCTTTAGAGATATTTCCAACTCTTTTCATTAATGAAACTAAGTTATTGAAACTATCCATTTTTGTGAATTCATCTACAGCTTTTATTCTTAATAGAGTATCTACTAAATTATCAAAACTCTTATCTACAACTGCTGATACGATATCTTTTGAATATCCCATCTCAGTAAACACATTAAGTGCTCTTTGCTTGAAGAATTCCATAATTTCATTTATAACTTCAGCTTTATCTCTTTTTAAAACTGATGCAGCTTCTAAAGTATCTACCGCTCTTTCAACTAAAGCCTTTAAAGAGATATTTAAATTAGAATCTAAAATTATATTTACAATTCCTAATGCTGCTCTTCTTAAAGCAAATGGATCTTTAGAACCACTTGGGATAATTCCAACTCCGAAACATCCACAAAGAGTATCTACTCTATCAGATATTCCAGCCACTATTCCTTCAACACCTTTTGGTAATAAATCACCTTGATATCTTGGGTAGTAGTGTTCTTCGATTCCTTTAGCTACTAATTCAGACTCTCCAGATTTAAGTGCATAATCCGCTCCCATAAATCCTTGTAGTTTTGTAAACTCTTTTTCTCCAATCATATTAGATACTAAATCTGCTTTAGCTAAAAGAATTGTTCTTTCAATAGTTTCTCTTCTTGTTTCCATTCCGATAGCTTCTATTAAATAATCCGCAATTTTATTCGATCTCTCAATTTTGTTGTAAATTGTTCCTAAATCTTTTTGGAATACAACTTGCTTTAATTTTTCTACATTTTCAATTAAAGGTTTCTTTAAATCTTCGTGATAGAAGAATCTCGCATCAGCAAGTCTTGCTGATAAAACCTTCTCATTTCCTTTTCTTACATGCTCAGAATCCTCAATACCATTTCTAACAACAACGAACTTTGGTAATAATTTCCCTTCTAAATCCAAGATTGGGAAGTATCTTTGATGAACTTGCATAGATATTATTAGTACATCTTGAGGAACTTCTAAGAAGTCTGAGTTAAATGTTCCAACTATAGGGAATGGATATTCAACTAAGTTTGCAACCTCTTTTAATAGTTCTTCATCTATTAGAACTTGCTCTCCAGTTTCTTCACAATTCTCTTTTATAAGTTTTTTTATTAACTCTTTTCTCTCTTCAACATCTATAATAACGTTGTTTTCTTTAATTTTTTCGAAATACTCATCTATAGTTGAAATTTCGAAATTAGTTCCAAAGAATCTATGTCCTCTTGAAGAATTTCCACTTTTAATTCCCTCTATTTCAAAGTTTACTATCTCTTCATTTACTAAAGCTAAGAACCATTGAATTGGTCTAGCAAACTTTAATTTTTTCTCTCCCCATTTCATCGATTTTGGGAAATTAATCTCTAATACTAACTCTTTTAAAAGTTCTGAAAGAAGAGCCTTTGTAGATTCTCCTTTTAAGAATTTTCTTACAGCTATGTATTCACCTTTTGGAGTTTCAATAATCTCTAAATCAGTTGCTTCTACTCCTTGAGATTTAGCAAATCCTAATCCAGCTCTTGAAATCTCTCCATTTTCACCAAATGCAACTTGCTTTGCAGGACCCATATTTAAAATATCTAAATCCTCTTGAGTTTCAGCTAAACCTTCAACTAAAACAACAAGTCTTCTTGGTGTTCCAAAAGTTTTTATCTCTTCAAACTTTACTCTTTTATCATTTAATTTACCTTCTAAATTCTCTTTCATCTCTTTTAGAGTTTGAACAAGGAATCTTGCAGGTAGTTCTTCCATCCCTATTTCAAAAAGTAATCTCACTTTCTATTCCTCCTCTTTTTTCCTTTTACTTCTTTTTTAGTAAAGGATATCCTAGTTCTTTTCTATTTTGTACAAATACCTCTGCACATCTTTTAGCTAGGTTTCTAACTCTTAAAATATAAGCCATTCTCTCAGTTGTAGAGATTGCTCCTCTTGAGTCAAGAACGTTGAATGTGTGAGAACATTTTAAAACATAGTCATATGCCGGCATTACTAAGTTTTCATTTAGTGCTCTATCAGCTTCCTTCTCATAGTCATCAAACCATTTAAAATGATTTTCTAAATCTGCTACTTCAAATGAATATTTAGAGTTTTCATACTCATATTGGTATCTCATATCTCCATATTTGATTCCTGGAGCCCACTCTAAATCATAAACATTCTCTTTATTTTGAATGTATAGTGCTAATCTTTCTAGTCCATATGTTATCTCAACCGGAACAACATCTAACTCTAATCCTCCAACTTGTTGGAAATATGTGAATTGAGTTACTTCCATTCCATCTAACCATACTTCCCATCCTAATCCCCAAGCTCCTAAAGTTGGTGATTCCCAATCGTCTTCTACAAAACGTATATCATGCTTTAAAGGATCAATCCCTAAAACTTTTAACGATTCTAAGTATAACTCTTGAATATTATCTGGTGATGGTTTCATTATAACTTGGAATTGATGATGTTGATAAACCCTGTTTGGGTTCTCTCCATATCTTCCATCCTTTGGTCTTCTTGATGGCTCAACATATGCTATATTCCAAGGCTCTGGTCCTAAAGACATTAAAAATGTATTTGGGTTAAATGTTCCAGCTCCTGTTTCTATATCGTATGGATTTCCAATGATACACCCTTTTGAACTCCAATACTGTTGAAGAGCAAATATCATCTCTTGAAATGTCATTTCACTTCCTCCTAATTTCTCTTTTTGCTTTTACTTTCTAATAAGCTATCTATTATTATTAGAATAACTCCTATATTTATCCAAACATCCGCTAAATTGAATACAAATACCCATATTCCTCTAAAGTCGATCATATCAATAACAAAACCTCTACATATTCTATCGATTATATTACCAATTGCTCCACCTAAAATAAACGAGTACCCTAACTTTTCAACAACCGAAAACTTCTCTCTATTTTTGTAAAAATAAAACCCTAGTCCAAATATCACAACAACTGTAAGTATAGAGATTATATCTAATTTCCCTTGAAACATTCCAAAAGCTATCCCTCTATTTTTTACATATGTTAGATGGAAAAAGTTCCCAATTACGGGGAACGTTTCTCCTTCTATTAACCAAGTGTCTATTTCATATTTTGAGATTTGATCTAGAAAAACTAATACAAATATTATCCCTATATATAACACAGCTCACCTCTTTGAATAATTAATCAACTAGTGCCGATGTACATCTTGGACAGATTGTTTCGTGCTCAGGGTTAGTTCCTAACTCTGTTGAGTACTTCCAACATCTTTCACATTTTTCTCCATCTGCATGCTCTACTTTTACAAATAAAGCTTCTTGCTCCTCACCTTTTACGAATGAATCATCTTTTTCATTAGCAATTACTAATTGAGAAACTATGAATACCTCTTCTAAAATCTCTTTATTCTCTTGTAAGAACTTCTCTAAATCTGCATCTGCTGTATTTAATATAACTTTTGCATCTAAAGAGTTTCCTATTATTTTATTTTCACCTTGTCTTGCTAACTCTAAAGTTTTGTTTACATCTTTTCTAAGTTTAGCAATCTCTTCCCACTTCGTATCTAACTCATCATTTAAGTATTGATCGTTGTTTGCATACCAGTCAGTTAATAGTACTGACTCAGAATCTTTTAATGACTCTGGTAATGTTTCCCAGATCTCTTCTGCAGTGAATGATAGGATTGGTGCAACCATTTTAGTTAAAGTTACTAAAACTTCTGACATTACTGTTTGAGCTGCTCTTCTCTCTTTTGAATCCGCTTTCTCTGTATATAATCTATCTTTGATTATATCAAGGTAGAATGCTGACATATCGATTCCTGAGAAGTAGTGAATCTCTTGGAACAGATTGTAGAACTCATACTTTTCATATGACTCTGTTACTGTTCTCTTTAATCTCTCTAACTTATTTAATGCCCACTTATCGATTTCCATTAAATCCTCATATGCTACTGCATCTGTTGCTGGATTGAAATCTGCTGAGTTTCCTAAGATATATCTAGCTGTATTTCTTACTCTTCTGTAAGCTTCTGCCATTTGCTTTAAGATGTTATCAGAGATTTTTACATCTTCGCTGTAATCTACTGAAGCACACCATAATCTTAATATATCTGCTCCGTAAACTTTGATTACATCTTGAGGTGCAACAACGTTTCCTACAGATTTAGACATCTTTTTCCCTTCACCATCATTTACAAATCCGTGAGTTAATAACATCTTAAATGGAGCATCTCCTGTTGATCCAACAGATGTTAATAGAGATGTTTGGAACCATCCTCTATGTTGATCTGATCCCTCTAAGTATAGATCAGCTGGTCTATGAAGTCCCTCTCTAGTTTCTAATACAGATCTATGAGAAACACCTGAATCGAACCAAACGTCCATTATGTTTGTTTCTTTTCTTAACTCTAAACCTTTTAAGTTATATTTTACTAAAAGCTCTTCTCCGATTAACTCTTCTGCTGAGTATTTAACCCAAGCTGCAGATCCTTCAGTTTTTACTATTCCAATAACTCTATCTAAAATCTCTCTTTCGAAAATCTCTTTTCCAGTTACTTCATTATAGAATACAGGAATTGGTACTCCCCAAGTTCTTTGTCTCGAGATACACCAGTCAGGTCTTGTCTCTAACATTGAACCAATTCTATTTCTTCCCCATTCAGGAACAAACTTAACATCATCTAATGCTTTTAAAGCCTTTTCTCTTAAATCAGACCCTTCACATCTAATGAACCATTGCTCAGTTGCTCTAAATATTACTGGAGTTTTTGATCTCCAATCGTGTGGATAAGAGTGCTCAAACTCTTTGTAACTTAACAGATGTCCTGTTTCTGTTAAATGTTCAGCTATAACTTTGTTTGCTTTTTTATAGAATAATCCAGCAAATTGTCCAGCTTCTTCAGTTAAAACTCCTTTGTTATTGATTGGAGAGATAATTGGTAATCCGTATCTAACTCCTACAACATAGTCATCTTGACCGTGT
Organism: Cetobacterium sp. ZOR0034; assembly: GCF_000799075.1. Lineage (NCBI taxonomy): Bacteria > Fusobacteriati > Fusobacteriota > Fusobacteriia > Fusobacteriales > Fusobacteriaceae > Cetobacterium > Cetobacterium sp. ZOR0034. The sequence goes on along the minus strand of NZ_JTLI01000023.1, from coordinate 45,574 downwards.
CCTGGTGCTGTATGTACTACTCCTGTACCTGCTTCTGCAGTTACGTGAGTTCCTAAAACAACTTTTCCAGTTCTATCTAAGAATGGGTGCTTATAAGTTAAGTTTTCTAAGTCTGCTCCTACGAACTCTTTTACTAGCTCTACTTCTTTTACTCCCATATCAAGGAATGCTTTATCAGCTAAAACTTTTGCTAAGATTAAGTTTCCTTTTTCTGTTTTGTATATTCCGTACTCAAACTCTCCGTTTAATGCTATTCCAGTGTTCGCTGGTAAAGTCCATGGAGTTGTTGTCCAGATAACTAAATAAAGTGATTCAGTCATTCCTAACTTTTCCATAATCTCTTCGTTAGCTTCCATCTTTACGTAGATCGATGGAGAAACGTGATTTTTATACTCAATTTCTGCTTCCGCTAAAGCTGTTTCTGTAACTGGAGACCAGTAAATTGGCTTTAATCCTTTGAATATATATCCATTTTCATAAAGTTCTCCAAATACTTCTAATTGCTTTGCTTCATACTCTGGGTTTAAAGTTAGGTATGGATTATCCCATTCCCCTAAAATTCCTAATCTTTGGAATCCTTCTTTTTGAACTTCTACCCATTTCTTAGCGTACTCTGTACACTTCTCTCTAATTTCAAGAGGTGACATCTCTTTCATTTTAGCGCCTAACTCTTCACTAACTTTTAACTCGATTGGTAATCCATGAGTATCCCATCCAGGTACATAAGGTACTGAATATCCAGATAATCTTTTATACTTTAAAATAATATCTTTTAAGATTTTATTTAAAGCATGACCAATATGAATTCCACCGTTAGCGTATGGAGGTCCATCGTGAAGTATAAATGTTTTACTCCCCTTTTCTAATCCCTTTTCATAAATTTTTTGATCATCCCATTTTTTTAAGATGTTTGGTTCCTTCGTTGGTAAGTTCGCCCTCATTTGGAAACTTGTTTTCGGAAGGTTTAACGTTTTACCGTAATCTCTTTCTTCCATTAGACTTCCTCCTTATATGCATTTAATGTTATTTTTACTTCTGTACTATTCCCCTCTTCTGAGAAGTGTTTAATTACTCCACCATGATCTTTGATTATCTTATGAACAAAGAATAATCCAAGCCCTAATGTTTGAGGCGAATAACTTACAAATGGTTCATATATATCCTCTAATTGCTTAAATGACATTCCGTCCCCATTATCAATAATTTTCAACTCTATTTTTTCATTAATTCTTCTTTTCGATAGAATAATATCTATTCTTCTGTTGTTCTTTTTATTTAAAAGAGCATTACATGCGTTATCTATAAGCTCCTTAATAACTTTTTCAAGTTGTTTTCTGCTTCCTAATACACTACCTGTCGTAGCATTGAAAAACGAAACAGAGATATTTTCACTTTTAAATTTTTTACTATAATCTGCTATAGCTTCATTTATAACTTTATCTAAACAAACCCGCTCATATATAACTTCTTTCTCTTCAGAATAGAATTTCAAAGATTCATTATCCTCTTTAATTCTAGTTAAATATGGCTTTATTGTTGTTAATTCTTCTATTATTTTTTCATCTGGATTTTCAGAGTCTACACACTTTAAAAGTTTGTCTACAACCTCTCCACGTAATCTCAAAAATCTTGTAGCTAGCTTCTCAATTGTCATCACTCTTTGACTCTCTAAAGTATCTAACACGATTTCTTTATTATTAATTCCTATTGAGAAGTTCATCGAAAGTAGATTTAATAATTCTAACTCTTCTTGGTTTATACGAACATCTTTTGTATAGTTATCTACAAGAATAACTCCTGAAAACTTTCCAGCTCCATGAATTGGAAATATAAAGAAATTCTTTAAACCAACAGCTTTTAGAACATCATTACCTAAATCATACTTATATCCGTCATCATTTTTATATATAATTTTTTGTTCTCTAAAAGATTTCGCTAATAAACTTTCATTATTTATTGGAACTTTTGTAAATAGGATTAACTCTTTTAAATTTTTCAATTGGAATTTAAATCCTTTTCTACTTTCCTCTTTTAGGGTTCTATTGATAGATATTTCCTCTCCAATTAAATAGTCATTTTCTCTACTATATCTAAAGTACATAGCTCTACTATATCCAAGCCCTACTTCCGATGTAAATCCATTAACTAATTTTTTGATAGTTTTAAACGTATCTTGCTCTATATTCATTCCCATTAAAAGTTTATCTATAGCTTCAATTTTTTCAATATTTCTTACAAGCTCTTTATTTTGAAGAGTTAGATCCTCTTGTGCTACGTTCAACTTTTCGATCATCTCTTTAAAAGATATTGATAAAGTTCTTATCTCACCTTGTCCAACAACTTTTATGTCCTCAACTTTTTCTCCGTTTGAAATCTTATCAGCTAAGTCAGCTATTTGACTAAGGGGTAGCAATAATTTTCTAAATACTTTGCTCGAAACGGTTGAACTTATTATCATTATTAGTAAAACTAATATTCCTATATAGATAGCTGTCATAAGTTTTTCCTCAGTCAATTTTTCTTTTGAAAGGGATATAACAAAACTTCCTAAATAACTATCATTATAACCTATTAAATTATAAATTCCTACATAATATGATAAACCATTTATCTTTTTATTCAAATAATAATTTTTATAATCTTTTCTCAAAATCTCTCTATAAGTTCTGTGTGAAAAAAAGAATTTTGCTTGAAGTTCAGATTTATCAGAACTATTAGTCACAAAATAAATCTTATCTTTCGATCCTAATTCTAATCCTTCTGTTAACGAAGTTAAAAAATCCCTATTAATTGGAACTGAAACAACCAAGTAATATGTTATATCTTCAGTTCCATACGGGATTACTACTCTTCCATAGATTTTCCCTTGAACTTCTGCTAAATAATATCCTAATTCTTCAAACTCTTTCTTAGTTGATGTCTCAAGTAAGATATGAATATTATCCTCTGTTAGAGTCCCTAAGTTCCCTTTATTTCCATACTCTGCCAAAAGTTCTCCTTCAGAGGAGATTATAGTTATTACCGAATTATAATAATTTCTAAAATCCTCTTTCAGAAGGTTGTATTTCAACATCTCAGCAACTCTTTGGTTGCCTTCATTTATTCTATATTTTGCAATCTCTTTATAGACATCATTTCGAATCTCACCAAAATATGATTTATAGTTTCCCATAAGAAGATTCATTTTATTTTTAGTTGTATCCTCTACCCTTTGTTCCATGTCTTGAAAGGATGTTAATATTACAACTACAGCAATTAAAATTGAGGTTAAAAATATTGCTATATCATTGTAAAAAATTATTTTTATCAACAATGAATTTTTTTTTATTCTCATCCTCTAAATCCCCTTTTTAGTAAGTCCTACTCTTTCCCTCTCTCTATCAATATCTTTTATCTTAACTTTTATAATCTGTCCAACAGCAAGAACTTTGCTAGGATCATCTATAAACTTGTCTGATATTTCAGAAATATGAAGTAAAGCGTCATTTTTTAAACCTATATCTATAAAGGCACCAAATTTAACAACGTTTCTTACAGTTCCCTCTAATTCCATTCCTGGTTGAAGGTTGTCTATTTTTAAAATGTCTGATTTTAATATCGGTTTTTGAATACTATCTCTAGGGTCTCTTCTCTCTTTAACTAAGGCGTCAAAGATATCCTTTACAGTTTCATATCCATATCCATTTTCCTGTGCAAATTTTGCATAATCAAATCCTAATAAAATCTCCTTAGCTTTTGCTAAATCACTTTCATATTCATTTAAAGATAAATTTACACATTTCAATATTTGCTGAGCTATTCCGTATGATTCAGGATGTATTATTGTGTTATCTAAAGGATTTTCACCTTCAAGTATAATTAAGAATCCTGCCATCTGCTCATAAGCTTTCGCTCCTAATCCTTTAACTTTTAAAAGTTGTTTTCTATTTTTAAAGTTTCCATTTTCTCTTCTGAAATCCACTATGCTTTTCGCAACACTTTTTTTAACTCCAGATACATATGATAAAAGTGCCCACGAAGCTGTATTTACATTTACTCCAACATTATTTACAACAAGTTGAATAACTTCCTCTAACGATAAATCAAGTCTTTTTTGATTAACATCGTGCTGGTACATTCCAACTCCAATGGATTTTGGATCTATTTTAACCAACTCTGCTAACGGATCTTGAATTCTTCTTCCGATAGAGATTGCTCCTCTAACCGTTACATCTAAATCAGGAAACTCTTCAACTGCAATTTTTGAAGCCGAATATATCGAAGCACCCGCTTCGTTTCCAATTAAGTATTTCACATCAGAGTCTACAGTTTTTAAAACCTCTGCTACAAAGCTCTCTGTTTCTCTTGAAGCTGTTCCATTTCCTATAACAATGATATCGATATTATATTTTTTTATAAAATCTTTCATTTTTTTCTCTGCATCTTTAAGCTGATTCTCATGATGCATCTCTTTAACTAAATAGAAAACAGTATTCTCTCTAAAGAATCCATCCTTATCTATAATAGCTACCTTACATCCTGTTCTATACCCTGGATCTAAGGCCAATATATTCTTTTCATGTAGAGGTGGTTGCATTAAAAGGTTTTTTAAATTTTCTTTAAATACCAATATCGCTTCATCCTCTGCTTTTTCAGTTAATATATTTCTAACTTCTCTTTCAATAGAAGGTAAAATTAGTCTATCTAAAGCATCTATTACAATCTCTTTATGAAGACCATTCAACTCTTTATTTTTGAAATCTTTTAATAGGTATCTTTCAACGCTCTCTCTATCTTTCTCTTCAAAATTTAAAGAAACCGCTAATATACCTTCATTTTCTCCTCTATTTAAAGCTAAAACTCTATGAGATAAGGCCTTACTTACAGGTTCTGTATACTCGTAGTAATCTTTGTATATCTGTTTTGCATCTAACTCTTCAGCTTTTTTAGTTTTTTTAGCAACTATCAAAGCTTTTTTTAGCATATCCTCTCTTAATCTCTCTCTATACTCCAAAGTTTCAGATAGATTTTGAGCGACAATCAATTTTGCTCCCTCAATAGCTTTTTCTATACTTTCAACCTCTTCTGTTATATAAGCCTGACTTTCCTGCTCAAGCTCATTCAACGAATTTAGTGTATAAATTTTTTCAGATAAAGGTTCTAATCCTTGCTCTTTTGCTACGTCTGCTTTTGTTTTTCTTTTCTTTTTGTAAGGGAAATAAATATCCTCTACTGTTTGAAGTTTTTCTGCTGAATTTATCTGTAACTTCAGTTCATCAGTTAACTTCCCTTGCTCTTCAATTAATCTGATAACCTCTTCTTTTCTTATTTCTAAGTTTCTAAGATAAGTTATCGACTCAGATATTTTTAAAATATTTGTTTCATCTAAATTTCCAGTAACTTCTTTTCTATATCTTGCAATAAACGGAACTGTTGCTCCCTCATCTAAAAGTTTTACCGTATTAGTGATCTGCTCAACATTTAATCCTGTTTCCTTTGCAATTCTATTAAAGAGTGTATCCATTAATCCATCTCCTTTTCATAGTTGAATTTACCTTGTATTATACCATATTTTAATAATCAATGTCTAACACAAACAGAAAAAAAGGTGCCTTTTCAGGCACCTAAATTTATGCAATTAGTTTTTCTTTGCAGCTTCGAACTTTGCCCAAACTCCAGCTTTGTCTAATAAAGACTTAACTGTTCTTGTAGGTTGTGCTCCGTTCATAAGGAACTTAACGATTTCCTCTTCTTTAAGAGTTACTTTTCCTTCTTCTAATGGATAGTAGTTTCCTAAGTAAGCTACTGCCTTTCCATCTCTTCTTGATAAAGCTTCCATTGCAGCTATTCTGTATACAGGTCTCTTTTTGCTTCCCATTCTAGTTAATCTTAATTTTAACATTTAAAATCACTTCTCCTTCTTATATTTCTATTTTTTTATTTTTGGTATCTCTATATTTCTATTTAAAATGGAAACTTCATTCCACCTTTTCTTCCGCCCATTCCAGGAAGTTGTGGGAACTTTCCAGTTGAGAACATCTTCATCATCTCTCTCATCTGTTCAAATTGCTTCAATAATTTATTTACATCCGCTACGTCTGTTCCACTACCCTTAGCTATTCTTTGTTTACGACTAGCTTTTAATATCTCTGGCTTTTTTCTTTCCTCTTTAGTCATCGATTGAATAATGGCTTCGACCTTTTTCATCTCTTTTTCAGCTGGTGCTAAATCTCCAATTTGACCCATACCTGGAATCATTTTCAAGATACTTCCTAGCGAACCTAACTTTTTAATATTTTGTAACTGCTTTAAGAAATCATCTAAGTCAAACTTTTGAGTTCTGATTTTTTCTTCAAGAGACTTTGCATCCTCTTCTCCGATTGCTTCTTGAGCCTTTTCAACTAAAGAAACAACATCTCCCATTCCTAAAATTCTTGATGCCAATCTTTCAGGATGGAAAAGTTCTAAATCATCTATTTTCTCTCCAGTTCCAACAAATTTAATTGGTTTTCCAACTACTGATTTTACTGATAACGCAGCTCCACCTCTTGTATCTCCATCAAACTTTGTAAGTACCACTCCATCAATGCTCAGTGCATTGTTAAATGATTGTGCAAGATTTACAGCATCTTGTCCTATCATTGCATCCACTACTAAAAGAATCTCTTGAGGTCTAACAACTTTCTTAACCTCTTTTAACTCCTCCATTAGCTTCTCATCTATATGTAATCTACCAGCAGTATCTATTATTAAATACGTTGCTCCAGATTCTTTAGCTTTTTGTAAACCTCTTTCACAAATTCCTACTGCATCGTTACTTCCAATTTCAAAGTAAACTTCTGCTCCTATTTGTTGAGCTAAAACCTCTAATTGCTTCATAGCTGCAGGCCTATATATATCTGCTCCTATTAAGAAAGGTTTTTCACCTTGTTTTTTCAAGTATTTTGCTAACTTTCCTGCAAATGTTGTTTTTCCCGCTCCTTGAAGACCGGCTAACATAACTACAGTTGGGTTCTTAGCACTTTTTGTAAGTCTTGAGTTAGTTCCTCCTAAAAGTTCAATTAACTCATCGTTTACTATTTTTATAAATTGTTGTCCAGGATTAATCCCTGTTAAAACTTCTGCTCCAACAGCTTTTTCTTGGATTTTCGCAACAAACTCTTTAACAACTTTGTAGTTTACATCGGCCTCTAGTAAAGACATTCTAACTTCACGTAAAGCCTCTTTTATATTACTTTCGCTTAGTTTTCCATGACCTCTTACTTTTTTCATTATGTCTTGGAATCTATTTCCTAAATTTTCTAACATGGCCACCCCTACTAAAAGTTTTTTTCGATTATCTCTTCTAGCTTTTCAAGTTTAAAATCTTTTTTCAACTCTTTTAGCTGTGATAGTAATTCTAAATCTCTCTTATAAAATCCTATCTTCTCTTCATAATCTCTTAAAATTTTTATTCCTCTTCTTATGTTATCATAGACAGCTTGTCTAGTTACATTATACTTCTTTCCAATCTCGCTAAGAGAAAGGTCTTCCTCGAAGTGCTCTAACAAATATTCTTTTTGTCTATCACTTAAAAGATTACTATAATAGTCAAGCAGAATAGAGACTTCTAACATCTCATTCAATTCCATAATATCACCAACATATTATATCCATTCTTATATTTTTTGTCAAGCATTTTTTCTTTACAAAACTTTAAGTTTTTTTACACTTCTCTCTATGCTATAATTTAAACAAATACAAAGTTTATGAGGTGATTTAGTGAATTTAAAAAATCATATTAAAAATATAATTTTAAATATAGATAACGGGAGTGGAGTTATTTCTGAAGAAGTTATTCAAAACACTCCTGAAAGAATTGAACTCTTTTATAAAGAAATTTTTTCTGGTCTTTCTATAGACCCATACAAATTCCTAGAAAGAAAATTCCCTGTTAAAAGCAACGATCTAATAATTGAAAAAGATGTTACTTTTTACTCTATGTGCGAACATCATTTTCTTCCTTTTTTTGGAAAGATATCTATAGGATATATTCCAAACGGAGAAATCGTAGGCTTCGGAGATATTATAAAAGTTATCGAGACCTACGCTAAAAGACCTCAACTCCAAGAAAGACTGTGTGAAGAGATTGCAGAAACAATCTATAAAGGCATTAATTGCCAAGGCGTTTATGTTCTTATAGAAGCAGAGCATACTTGCATGACTATGAGAGGGGTTAAAGCATTAGGGTCTAAAGCAATAACAACATCTTCTAAAGGTATTTTTAATGAAAATAGCAATCTTAAAAATGAATTTCTTAATCTAATAAAATAACAGGAGTAAAATATGGATAAAATATATATTGAAAATTTAGAATTTATTGGTAACCACGGTGTTTTCCCAGAAGAAAAATTTCTTCAACAAAAATTTACAATCTCTGTAGAGATGGAAACTTCTACTAGAAAAGCTGGAGTAGGTGATGATTTAAATCACTCTACTCACTACGGTTTTGTATCTGAAGATATTGAAAAAGTATTTTTTTCCAAATCCTTTGATTTAATCGAAGCTCTTGCTGAAGCGATTGCAAAAGAGATTTTAATAAAATACAATTTAATTAAAACCGTTAAAGTTACAGTAAAAAAACCTTGGGCACCTATTAGAAAACATTTTGATTTTGTTGCAGTAGAGATAACTCGTTCTAGAAATAAAGCTTATCTTTCAATAGGTACAAACATCGGTAATTTAAAAGAAAATTTAGAAAATGCTATAGAGCTAATCAACAAATTGGAGTATACATCTGTAACAAAAATAAGCTCACTTTTAGAAACAGAACCTTTCGGTGATGTTATTCAAGATAATTTTTTAAATGCTTGCTTAGAAATAGAGACCCTATTCACACCTCAAGAACTTTTAAAAGAGTTATTGAGTATAGAACTAGAGTTAGGAAGAGTTAGAGAGATTAAGTGGGGGCCTAGAATTATCGATTTAGATATTCTTCTGTTTAATGATTTGATTATACAAGATGAAAATTTAGCTATTCCTCACCCTTGGATGTGTGAACGTTCTTTTGTTTTAGATCCTTTATCTGAAATTGCTCCTAATATAGTTCACCCATTAGAAAAAAAATATATATCAACACTTAAAAGAGATCTAGATAAATCTAGATAAGGAGGAGTTTTATGATTTTTTCATCATTAGGAAAAATATTTTCTTTAGAAAACAAAACATTAATTATGGGAATTTTGAATGTTACTCCAGATTCATTCTCAGACGGCGGTAAATTTGATTCTGTCAATTTGGCATTTGAACATGCTAAAAAACTGATATCAGAAGGTGCTGATATCATAGATATCGGTGGACAATCAACAAGACCCGGACATATCGAAGTAGATTTAGAAACAGAAATTAATCGAGTAGTTCCTATCATAGAAAAGATCTCAAAAGAACTTGATTGTATAATTTCAATTGATACTTACAGATACGAAGTTGCCGAAGCTGCTATAAAAGCTGGAGCTCACATTATAAATGACGTTTGGGGATTACAAAGAGATAACGGTGAAATGGCAAAAGTTGCAGCTAAATATGATTGTGTTGTAATCGCTATGCACAATCAAGACTCTAAAATCTACGACACCGACATCATATTATCTATGAAGAAATTTTTTAATAAAACTTTTAAAATTGCAGAAGAAAATGGTTTAAATATAAATAAAATTATTATAGATCCAGGAATCGGCTTCGGAAAAGGATATGAAGAGAATATCAGTGTCTTAAATAGGCTAAACGAGCTTTCTTTTATTGCCCCTATTTTACTTGGCGTATCTAAAAAAGGCTTCATTGGAAAAGATTTAACTCTTTCTCCTGATGAAAGAGTTGAAGGAACAATTGCAGTCAATACTCTCGGAATTTCAAAAGGAGCTAAAATTATTCGAGTTCACAATGTTTTAGAACATTATAAAGCTCTTTCTATCTTGGATAAAATTATCTACCAAAATATATAGAAACTGTAAAAAAGGGAGAAAATCTCCCTTTTTTTATCAATAATTATAAAAATAACTCCCACCAATAAACTCTTTTAGTATTGATTCATCCGGAACATATCTCTCTGATATCGTCGTAAAATAACTCAGCATCCGAAGAAGTCTTCTAGCTTCTTCATAATGAGGACTTGATATTTTTATTTTTATTAACTCTCTCTCCACCGCTGGTTTTAAAACTCCTATCTCATATGCTAAACTTGTATCAAATATAACATCTGCATTCTCTTGATATGGAAATATATTCTTACTCTCTCCTCTACGAACTCTATCCCACATTTCCAACGTTTCTTCTGCATCAAAATTCCTTGAAATACTATCTCTAACAATTCTTCGCATTTTTCTAACAACACTTGTTTTTATACGATTGTGGGAATCTATATTAAGTTGTGTTAAACAGCTTATATATATTTTAAAAATATGATTTTGAGCTATTCCTTCAATAAGACTATCATTTAAGCCGTGTATACCTTCTAAAATAACCAAATTATCTTTTGAAATCCTTGCTAATTCACCTTTCTCTTTCCTTTTTCCAGAGCTAAAGTCATATCTTGGTATCTCCACCTCTCTTCCAAGCATCAAATCTTTCAAATTTCTATTTAAAAGTTCAACATCTAGAGCTTTCAAAGTTTCAAAATCTTTTTTTCCATCCTCATCTAACGGAATCAAATCTCTATTTTTATAATAATCATCTAAAGAAATCATCAAAGGTTTTATTTCAGATGCCATTAGATGAAGCTTCAATCTATTACTAAATGTTGTTTTCCCAGATGAACTTGGTCCAGCTATCGTAACTATCTTGATATCTCTGTCTTCTAATATTTTTTCCGCTATTTTTGTTATCTTTGTATCGTGCAAAGTTTCATTAACTCTTATAAGTCCAACTATATCTCCACTCAAATTAATTCTATTCAAACTTCCAACACACGAAACTTCCATTATATCATTCCATTTAGAACTCTCTTTGTAAACTTTAGCTAGCTTTCTATCATCAATCATCGGTGGTATTTGTATAACCCCATTTATCTCTTTCGGAGTTTTAAATATAAACCCTTCATCATATGAATATAGCTCAAACAAATCTACACAATATGTATTATCATAAAGTTCTTCTATAAAATAACTTTTATATCCATCTAATTCGTACATAAAAAACGAAATTATTCCAGTTGTTTCTAATAACTCCTTTAAATCTAGTCGTACATTTTCTAAATTATTTTTTGTTATACGCTCTGATGTAAAATGCATTTTCTTTATCGGTTTTCCTTCTAAAACAATCTCATTCATTCTAGATTCAATTTTTTTAAGTTCCTCTTCTGAAACATAATCTCTTCCATTAATAGTTATATATACTCCATTATTTAAAGAATTTCTAAAAGTTAATTCATATTCAGGATAAATATCATTTATAGCTTTTAATAATACCAATTTAGATGTTAAATGGTATTTTCTACTCTCAAATCGTTCCATGATTCCCTCCTTTTAATAACATTAAAATAAAAATAACTCTAAAATAGTATTTAACTAAATTTAGAGTTATCCTTTTTATATTTTTAATTTTTTTCAATCAAATGACAAGCATAGAAATGTCCTGGTGAAATCTCTCTCAGTATTGGCGTTGAGTTTCCACATTCTGGAACAGCCATAGGACATCTTTTTCTAAATCTACACCCCACTCCTGGGTTTACTGGTGAAGTTATTTCTCCTTTCAATCTCTCCCTATTCATTTTGTGCTTTAAACTTGGAACAGGAATCGCCGACAATAAAGCCTTAGTATATGGATGCACCGGATTTTTGAATAACTCCTTCGCAGGAGCTTTTTCTACTAATTCCCCAAGGTACATTACTGCTATATCATCCGAGAAATGTTTTACAACCGATAGATCGTGAGTTATAAACATATATGTAAGTCCAAACTCCTCTTGTAAGTCCTTCATTAAGTTCAACACTTGAGCTTGAATAGATACATCAAGAGCTGAAACAGGCTCATCACAAACTATAAATTTAGGATTTAATGCAAGTGCTCTTGCTATTCCTATTCTCTGTCTTCTTCCTCCATCTAGCTCATGAGGATAAGTATTTGTTAGTCTTTCACTTAAACCTACCGTTTCCATAAGTTTAGATACTTTCTCTTCTAACTCTTTTTTATTCTTACACTTTTTATGTATTATTAAGGGCTCTGCTATAATCTCACTTACAGTCATTCTCGGATTTAGTGAAGCGTATGGATCTTGGAATATTATTTGCATCTCTTCTCTCAATTTAACCATTTCAGCTTTTCCATACTCTCTTATATTCTTACCTTCAAACAGAATCTCTCCATCTGTCGCTTCAAGAAGCCTCAAAACAACTCTTCCAGTTGTCGATTTTCCACAACCAGACTCTCCTACAACTCCTAAAGTTTTTCCCCTTTCAATAGAGAACGTAACTCCATCAACTGCATGTAGCAACCCTTTTGGTGTATTAAAATATTTTTTTAGGTTTTTTACCTCTAGTATTTTATCTGCCATTTCTTCCCCCTTGTAACTCAGGTACGTTTATTATACCTTCATAAGCTAAGCATTTAACTTTATGTCCATTATCATCAAAAGTTCTTGGACTTCTTTTTGAGCACTCATCTTGTGCATGTGGACATCTCGGGTGGAATCTGCAGCCCGTTGGTAAATTTGTCGGATCAGGCATCAATCCTTTTATTGGTCTTAATCTAGTTACCTCTTCATCTAAGTTAGGTATTGAGTCAAACAATCCATGAGTGTATGGATGCTTTGGATTTTCAAAAATTTCATATAAAGTTCCTGATTCTACAATCTCTCCTGCATACATTATCGCTACTTTATCACACACTTGAGCAACTACTCCTAAATCATGCGTTATTAAAATCATTGATGTTTTTAATTTTTCTTTTAAATCGTTCATCAAGTCTAGCACTTGTGCCTGAATCGTAACATCTAGAGCTGTCGTAGGTTCATCCGCTATTAAAAGTTTTGGATTACATGCCAAGGCAATAGCAATTACAACCCTTTGCTTCATTCCTCCCGAGAATTGGTGTGGATAATCATTCAATCTATTTCCTGGAATTCCTACTAATTCCAACATCTCACTTGCTTTTTCCATCGCATCTTTTGTTGAAAGCTTTTCATGTATCTGAATAACTTCAGCTATCTGATCTCCAACAGTTAAAACTGGATTTAAAGATGTCATCGGATCTTGGAAAATCATACTTATCTGTCTTCCTCTTATAGCTCTCATATCCTCTTCTGAAACTGTAAGTAAATTTCTTCCTTGGAAGAAAATCTCACCCGACAAAATCTTTCCAGGAGGATTTGGAACCAGTCTCATTATTCCTAAGGCTGTTGTACTCTTTCCAGCTCCAGTTTCTCCAACTAATCCTAATGTTTCTCCTTCATTTAATTCGATTTCCAAGTCTGTAACTGCTAAAACTTTCTCATCATTTGTTTCATAGTTTATAGATAAATTTTTTATATTTAATAATTTTTCCATTACGTTCATCTCCCCCACTGTAATTATTGTTTTAATCTCGGATCTAATGCATCTCTCAATCCATCTCCTAAAAGATTTAGTGATAGAATTGTTATCATGATTGATACTCCTGGGAATGTAGTTACCCACCATGCATATCTCAGGTATTGTCTACCTCCTGATAGCATTGATCCCCACTCTGGTGCTGGTGGTTGGATTCCTAATCCTATAAAGCTCAATCCTGCTGTCGATAATATTGCATTAGCAACCCCTAAAGTTCCTTGTACAATTACAGGTGCTAAAGAGTTAGGAATAATATGTCTGAATATTATTCTTGCGTCACTTGCTCCAATCGCTCTTGCTGCTTCGATAAACTCTTGATCTCTTATTGACAGAACAGATGCTCTTACTATTCTAGCATATCTAGGTATCGAAGAGATACTTACAGCTATCATTAAATTTAATAAATTCGGTCCTAGTGCTGATACAATTGCAATTGCTAATAATATACTAGGTACTGCTAAGAAAATATCCATTACTCTCATTATAATATTATCTAATTTACCACCATAATATCCTGCAATGGCCCCTAAAAATCCACCTGCAATTATAGCAATCCCTACAGCTAATATTCCAACTTTTAACGATACTCTAGCTCCATGAACTAATCTTGCAAAAATATCTCTTCCAAACTCATCCGTTCCTAACCAATGAGTTGATGAAGGAGGTTTTAATCTCATTCTTAAATTTTGCTTTATAACAACTTGATCATAGTTAGCTATTTGATCCGCAAATAACGCAAGTAAAACTATTATAACCAATATAACTAAACCAAACAATGCCATCTTATTTCTTTTTAAATTTTTCCATAATTCAGCCCATTGGCTTCTTTTTTTTCCAATATTTTCATTTTTTGTAGTAGTCTCCACTTTATTCACCCCTCTATTTGTATTGCGATTTTATTCTTGGATCTACATAAGCGTATAATATATCAACTGCTAAGTTTACTATACTAAACGTTACCGCCAAGAAAATTACCGATGCTAAAACTGTCGGTGTATCTTTTTGTCTAATGGCATCAACCATCATTCTTCCTACACCAGGCCATGAATAAACTGATTCTGTTAATACAGCTCCTCCTAAAAGTCCACCAAATTGTAATCCAACTACTGTTATAACTGGTATCAAAGCATTTTTTAGAGCATGCTTATTTATTACAACTTTTTCTGCTACCCCCTTAGCTCTTGCCGTTCTAATGTAGTCTTGTCTTATAACTTCTAACATAGAAGAACGAGTCATACGAGTAATTATGGCTGCCGATCCTACCCCTAATGTAATCGATGGTAAAATCAAACTTTTTAATCCATCAAATCCTCCAGAAGGTAACCATCTTAAATTTACTGAGAATGTTAAGATTAACATTAACCCTAACCAGAACACTGGCATTGATACACCTAAAAGTGCTCCTATCATACTCACGCTATCTATTAATGTATACTGTCTTGTTGCTGAAATTATCCCTAAAGGAATTCCAATGCAAACAGCTATAATTATTCCTAAAACTGCTAATATTAGTGTATTCGGGAATCTCGAGAATATCTCTCCAAATACCTCTCTTCCTGTAGTATAAGACTGTCCAAAATTTCCTACTACTGCATTTTTAACAAATCTGATATATTGAACTATAAATGGATCATTCAATCCCATCTCTGCTCTCAATTGAGCTACAGCTTCCCTAGGAGCACTTTCTCCTAAGATAAGTTGTGCTGGATCTCCTGGTGTAAATGACATTATTGTAAATACTAGAAACGATACTCCTAACAATACTGGTATTAGTAACAGTATTCTTTTTAATATATACTTGTGCATGTGTATCCCCCTTTATTTGCTTTATACTAGAAAGGAAACCAAAAGGTTTCCTTTCTAAATTTTATTTATATGTTATTTTGTTTTGTACGCTCCGTATATTTTATGATGTCCTGCTGGGTGCATTTGGAATCCTTCAACAGTTTTTTGCTTTCCTATATTTTGAGTTGTATAAGCTATTGTAAATATAGGTGCATCCTCTTGAATTATTTCTTGAGCTTCATAGTAATACGCTTTTCTTTCTTCTGGATTTGTTGAATTTTTTGCTTTTGTTAATAATTCATCAACTTTTGGATTTTCATAGAATGATCTATTTCCTGCTCCACCTTTATTTGCAGAGTTAAATAAAGGCTCTAATCCATAATCAGCATCTCCTGTTACAGAAACCCATCCTAAAATAAACATATCGTGCTCTCCTCTTGCTGTTCCATCTAAGTATGCTCCCCATTCAAGAGTTTCAATAGTTACATCTATTCCAACTTGTTTTAATTGATCTTGAGCTATTACAGCTATATCTCTTCTTGTAGGATTATCATTTGTCCATAACTTTAACTTTAATCCCTTTTCATATCCAGCTTCTTTTAATAACTCTTTTGCTTTTTCAGGATTATAATCGTACCCTTTTGCATTAGGATTATAGCCAAATACTTTTGGTCCTATTGGCGAGTTTGCTTTTGCTCCTGACCCTTGGTATGCAACATCAATTATATCTTGTACATTTAAAGCATAAGAAATTGCTTGTCTTACTTTTTTATCTTTTAACGCTTCTTTATTCACGTTAAACCCTATGTATGCCATTGATAACGATGGTTCCTCCACATAATCTAAAGTTGGTAACGATTTTACCATCTCTTTATCCACAGGTTCTAAATCATATGCGATATCAACTTCACCAGTCTCTAATCCTATTGTTCTATTTGTTCCTTCAACTATACTTCTAAAAATTACTTTTTCAGTTGGAGCTTTTCCTAAATAATATTCAGGATTTGCTTGAAGAGTTATTCTATCTCCAGCTTGCCAACTAACAAATTTATAAGGTCCTGTTCCTACTGGATTTTGACCATAAGCTGAACCACCTTTTTCAACTGCCTCTCTATTTAAAATCGATGCAGCTGTATGTGATAGATGACTTAATAAGGCACCAAACGGTTTATCTGTTTTTATTCTTACTGTATTATCGTCCACTACTTCAACTGAATCAATGGCTTTAATTATATGTGATACTTGAGGTGATGATTTCATTCTATCTAACGTGAACTTTACATCATCCGCTGTTAGAGGTTCTCCATTATGGAACTTTACACCTTTTCTTAATTTAAATTCAGTTGTTGTATCATCAATTTGAGTCCAACTTTCAGCTAAACCAGGAATTATATTCATATTGATATCTTGTTTTACTAATGAATCATAGATTTGTCCTGCCACTCTAGAAGATGGTTGATCATTTGTTGCATGAGGATCTAAAACTTTCGCATCAGCTCCTTGCGCTACAATCAAAGTATCTTTACTTGCTACTGCATTTAAACTATTTCCTAAAAATATTGCTAAAGCACTTAATAAAAGTATTTTTTTCTTCATTTTTATCCCCCTATAGTTTTTTTTGTTTAATTTTAAGATTTTATTTTTTTAATATTCTTAATAAAATATAACCTTTTATATCGTACAAATCAAATTTATTTAATAAATGAGCTCCATTTAAAAAATAAATTTTTTCAATATTACTGAAAAAAGAAAAAATATTTTTATTTTGTTCTTTTTTTCGGTATTGATTTATTTAATTACACCTGTTATAATATAAAAAATAAAATTTTGGAGGATTTATAATGAAAAAATTATTTTTACTATTAACTTTAATTTTCAGTTCTTTAACTTTCTCAAAAGAAGAGGATATCTCTGGAAAATGGATTACCGAAAAAGCTAAAAACGGAAACCAAATAATCGTTGAATTTTACAAAGTAGAAAATAAGTATTTTGGAAAAATTAATGAGCTAACTATCCCAGTTTATGAGAAAGGTCACAAATTAGAAGGACAAATGAAACTAGATTTAGCTAACTCTGATGAAAATTTAAAATCAAGACCTTTAGTTGGTATAAACTTCGTTAGTGAATTCACATACAACCCTGAAAAAGATAGATTTGAAAACGGGTTCATCTACAATCCAGAAAATGGAAAAACATACTACTGCTCAATTTCCTTTAAAGATGCTAATACTATCATTGTTAAAGGAAGCTTAGATAAATCTGGACTAATTGGTTCTAAACAAACTTGGACAAAAATTAAATAATCTTTATTATAAGTAAAACCTCCTAATTTCTTAGGAGGTTTTTACTTTTTATACGACTAAATTTAATTAAGGTGGCTAAATTTTATTTTGCTTTTTTTTCTACTTTTTCTTCGCTCTTTTTTTGCATAGCTAAATACTTCTCTGGTCCATAGTAAGCTCTTAAGTACATCTCTTTTAAGTCGCTCATTAATGGATATCTAGGGTTTGCACCTGTACATTGGTCATCGAATGCATCCTCTACCATTTGATCTAATTTAGCTAAGTATTCTTGCTCAGAAATTCCGTATTCTGCAATTGTTGATTTTATTCCAATTTCAGCTTTTAATTCTGCTAATTTCTTTCTTAATAACTTAGCTTTCTCTTCTGGAGTTTCAGTTCCTTTTGTTAATCCTAAGTAGTCAGCTAATTTTGCATAACGCTCTTTTGCGTTAGGATATTTATATTGTGCAAATCCTGCCATCTTGAATGGTTTATCAGTTGCATTAAATCTAATTACTTCATCTAATAATAAAGCGTTTGCTACTCCATGTGGTAAGTGGAAAGCTGCCCCTAATTTATGAGCCATTGAGTGACATATTCCTAAGAATGCATTCGAGAATGCCATTCCAGCCATACAAGATGCGTTTGCCATCTTTTCTTTAGCTTTTACTGCTGTCGCTCCTCCTTTTACAGATTCTGGAAGATATTTAAATGTTAATCTTGTAGCTTCTAATGCTAATGGATTAGTAAATTCTGAAGCTAATACTGATACATATGCTTCTACAGCATGTGTTACAACGTCTATTCCTGATGCTGCTGTTAATCCAGCTGGCATTGATAACATTAATTGAGGATCTACTACTGCTACATTTGGTGTAATTTCGTAGTCAGCTAGAGGATATTTTACTCCTGTAGCATCATCAGTTATAACTGCGAATGGAGTTACTTCTGATCCTGTTCCTGCTGAAGTTGCTACTGCCCAGAACTCAGCTTTCTCTCCCATTTTAGGGAATTTAACTATTCTCTTTCTAATATCCATGAATGTCATAGCTAAATCTTTGAAGTTTACAGATGGGTGCTCATACATAACCCACATAATCTTAGCAGCATCCATTGCTGATCCTCCACCAAGAGCGATGATTACGTCTGGATTGTATCCTCTCATTAATTCTGCACCTTTTTCAACTACACTTAAAGTTGGATCAGCTTGTACATCTGAGAACACTCTGAAATCTACTCCGATATTTTCTAAAACTGTAGTTATATGATCTGTATATCCTAATGTAGCTAATTGTTGGTCAGTTACGATTACAGCTTTTTTCTTTCCTTTTAACTCTTCTAAAGCTACAGGAAGAGATCCGAATTTGAAGTAAACTCTTTCAGGAATTCTAAACCATAACATATTTTCTCTCCTTTTAGCAACTGTTTTTATATTGATTAAGTGTTTAACTCCAACGTTTTCAGAAACAGCGTTTCCTCCCCACGATCCACATCCTAAAGTTAATGATGGTGCTAATTTGAAGTTAAATACATCTCCGATTGCTCCTTGAGCTGCTGGCATGTTGATTAATGTTCTACCAGTTTTCATTGTTTGTCCAAATAAATCAATTTTATCTTTAGCAATTAATTCATCTGCGTATAGAACTGAAGTATGTCCCATTCCTCCTAATTCGATTAATCTGTCAGCTTTCTTTAAAGCATCTTCAAAATTAGTAGCTTTGTACATTGCTAATACTGGAGATAACTTTTCATGAGAGAATGATTCTTCTAACTCTACTGATTCAACTTCTCCGATTATTACCTTTGTAGTTTCAGGAACATTTACTCCTGCCATTTTAGCTATTTTATATGCTGATTGTCCTACGATATCTCCATTTAAGTGTCCATCGATAACTATTGTTTTTCTTACTTTATCTACTTCTTCACCTTTTAAGATGTAAGCATTTCTTGCTGCAAACTCCTCTTTTACTTTATCATAGATTGACGCTGGTATGATTACTGCTTGCTCAGATGCACAAATAACTCCGTTATCAAATGTCTTAGATAATAAGATTGAGTTTACTGCCATTTTTATATGAGCAGTTTCATCGATGATTACTGGTGTATTTCCAGCTCCAACTCCGATTGCAGGTGTTCCTGACGAGTAAGCAGCTTTAACCATTCCTGGTCCTCCAGTTGCTAATATAAGATCCGCCATCTTCATTAAATCATTTGAAGCTTGAACTGAAGGTTCTGCTATCCATCCGATTATATCTTTTGGTGCTCCAGCTTTTACTGCTGCTTCTAAAACTATTCTAGCAGCTTCTATAGTTGCATTTTTTGCTCTTGGGTGTGGAGAAAAAATGATTGCATTTCTTGTTTTTAAAGCTAATAAAGCTTTGAATATTGCAGTTGATGTTGGGTTAGTTGTAGGAACGATTCCTGCAATAACTCCGATTGGCTCAGCTATTTTTTGTACTCCGTAAGCCATATCTTCTTCTATTACTCCACAAGTTTTTGTATCCTTGTATGAGTTATAAATATATTCTGAAGCAAAGTGATTTTTTATAACTTTATCTTCAACAATTCCCATTCCAGTTTCTTCTACTGCCATTTTAGCTAATTTTATTCTAGCATTATTTGCAGCTAATGAAGCTTCTCTAAAGATTTCATCTACTTTTTCTTGTGTAAATTTAGCATATTCTTTTTGAGCTAATCTTACTTTTTCTATTGTATTTATTAGTGTCATAAACCATCACTCCTTTGTGAATTTTTATTTTATAATGCTAGTATACTTGTGTTTTAGTGTTTTTAAAAATATTTTTTTGCCTACTTTTCAAATTTTTAACCATCACTTTTTAACCATTTTGCAATTGTCAAACCATGATTCAACTTTTTTTTATTTATATTAGCTTTTTTTATTTTTTTGAAGTATATTGTATTAAGCTTTGATTTTTCTAGGAAGGAGTATATCTAAAATGAAAGAAAACTATTTAAAAAATGTATGTTTAAAAGAATTGAATCTTTCTAATAATTTTGAAAATCTTCTAATTTCTAATCTAAATTTTGAGCAATTAATTGCCGTAAAAAGTTTAAATGGAAATTTTTTAGTCCTTGCTGGTGCAGGTTCTGGTAAAACTAGAGTTATTATTTACAGAGCACTTTTGTTACTTAAATTACAAATTCCACCCAAAAATATTTTAATTCTAACATTTACAAGAAAAGCTATCAATGAAATTAAAGAGAGAATTCAAGCTTTTATTCCTGATTCAAATATAAACATTGAAACTTTTCACTCTTTAGCCTATAAGTCACTTAAAAAGTATACTCAAAATAAAAACTTTCAAATTTTAACTTCTGATAACGCGCTCGAGTTTGCTAACTCCTCTATTTATTATACTCAGATTTCAAAATTTTTGACTAAAGATGAAATTATAAAATGTACTACTTCTATAAAAGATAGATATACCGAATCATTTTTTTTCAAAAGCTTAAATAAAACTTCTAAAAATATTTTATTAAATTTTTTTAATGATATAAACCTCCGAAAAAAACAAACAAATTTCTACACTTTTGATGACCTACTAAACGCATTCTATAAACAGCTTCATTTAAATATAATCCCTACAGATTTTAAATATATTATGATTGATGAATATCAGGATACAGATTCTATTCAAGTAGATATCTTAAAAATATTTTCAAAAAATAGTTTCATTATGGCTGTAGGAGATGATTATCAAAGCATATACAGTTTTAAAGGAGCCTCTACAGAAAATATTCAAAATTTCTCCAATGATTTCAATGACAGTAAAACTTTTATTTTAAAAGAAAACTATCGATGTTCAAAAAATATTTTAAATCTATCTAATGAATTTGCTAAGTGCTTACGCTACTCTTTTAGAAAAACTTTAACAACAAAAAATACTTCTGACTTTTTACCTACACTCAATATTTTTAAAAATCATACTGACGAGATAAATTTTATAATATCTCAAATAAAAAAAATTTTATCCTCTGATTTATCATCAAATATAGTTATTCTTTTCCGAAACTATATTCATATGGAAAACATTATAAAATTTTTTAATGAAAATAATCTTACTTTTAATATCACTCAAAATATTTTTTTAGAAAACATCTTCAAAGATCTATCTTTTAATGAAAATAGTCGAGTAACTTTATCAACTATACACAGCTCTAAAGGTTTAGAGTGGGATTATGTTTTTATTCCACTTCTTCTAGATGGAATTATTCCAACCTCCATGGGAAGCGAGATTAATATAGAAGAAGAGAAAAGATTATTTTATGTTGCTATAACCAGAGCTAAAAAAGAGCTTATACTCACTTATCCTCTGAATTTTTATAACTCATGTGGATTTTTTTCTAAGCCTTCCCCTTTTATAAATAATATTGATTCTATTTTTTTCAATATAAAAAGAGGGTAGTATCTACCCTCTCCTAAATTCAATTATAAATTTCTCTATCCCAATACTCTCTTCTATTCCACCACTTTTTACTGAGTGCTCCACTTTTAATAGATTTTCTATAGACTTCAATAAAAATTCCTCATTAAATGAAGACATATACTTCAATTTTAAAAATATAGGATATTCTCTCATCATTCCTCTTGACGTTTTAAAATATTTTTTGATTTTTTCATAGCTTGATGCTTTAAACTCATTATATGATATATTAGCTCTTAACTCACCAGATTTTTTCAATCCAACTAGTTTCAGCGCCAAATTAAGCTCCTCTGTCATTAAATATAAAAATAGCATATACTCTTTTGTTTTCTTTAAATATTCTATAAGTATGCTAATATTATCAGTTATCATGAAGTCTTCAACCAATTTTTTTAAATTATACTCATCACTTACTGATAATATTGGTAATATTTCTTCTAAAATAAAAGTTTTTCCGTTTAAAAAACTCTTTATCTTCTCGACTTCATTTTTCACTTTAAAAAAGTCATCACCTAAAACTTCTGCTAACTTCTCTGATTCATACTCTGAAATTTGTAATTCCTTCTCTATATAAAAATGTATTCCTTTTTTTTCCAAGGCTTTTCTTGCAACTATAGTTTGGCCAAGTTTCTCTGCATTTGTTAAAACTCTTTTTCCAACTTCGTTTATTGCTTTTCCATAGTCATTTAACTCCTCTTCATAGACAACTATAACCTCTTTTTTAGTTAAATCGTAATCTCCAACAATCTTAAGAAGATTATCTAACTTTTTAGATTTATCTGCTCTTTTTAAAACAATCATCTCTTTTGCTACAAACATTGAGTTAATCGATATACTCTCTAAAAATTGTTCCTCCTCTCCTTGAGAGGCATCATAAATTTTAATTGGAATATGAGGATTTGATTTTTTTATTTTTTCCACTAACTCTTCATATTTTAATGGAAGCGGGGTATCACCATAAATAAAATAAAACATCTCTACCACCTTTTGATTTTTTTATATATTATAACATAAAAAATAAAAGAGAGGCTAGCTCTCTTTTATTTCATTAAAACCATTAGTCTTTCTTTGTTAAAATTTTTGATGCATTTAAAACTGCTAAAACTGATACTCCTACATCGGCAAAAATAGCTAACCATAAGTTTGCAATTCCTAAAACTCCTAGTACCATAACAACTATTTTTACTCCCAAAGCGAATCCAACATTTTCAATAACAACCTGATGATTTTTTCTTCCTAAATTTAAAGCTTCTAGAACTTTATAAGGATCATCATTCATTAAAACTATGTCTGAACTTTCAATAGCTATATCACTACCTATTTTCCCCATAGATATTCCTATATCCGCCATTGCTAAAACAGGGGCATCATTTATTCCATCTCCAACAAAAATAGTTCCTTTTTTACTTTTAGCTTTTATCTCTTCAAGTTTTGAAACTTTATCTTGTGGTAATAAATTTGTACATATTTTATCGTCATCAATTCCTAAAGCTTCTCCTATATATCTTCCTGTTTTTAGATTATCCCCTGTCAACATATATACATTTATTCCTTGAGCATTTAACTCGTCAATTGTTTTTCTTGATGTCTCTTTAATCTCATCCTCAACAATTACTCTTCCAAGAAGTTCAGAATCCACTGCGATATACACAACCGTCCCAAAATCTTCTGCTAAATCAATCGCTATATTATGGCTCTCTAAAAACTTTCTACTTCCTACTAATATCTCTTTTCCACAATAAAGGGCATTTACTCCATAACCTGCTTTTTCATTATGCCCTTGAATATCCCATTCAGAAACTTCAACACTACCATAGTTTAATATAGCTTTTCCTATTGGATGATTTGAATAAAACTCTCCAGCCTTGGCATACTCTAACAATTCATTCTCTGTTCCTTTGAAAACTTCAACTGCCGTTACCTTAAATCTTCCTTTTGTTAAAGTTCCTGTTTTATCAAATACAACAGTATCAATATTTTTTAATCTTTCTAGATAGTTTCCACCCTTAATCAAAATTCCCTCTTTCGATCCTTTCCCTATAGAACTAAAGAATGTTAAAGGAACTGAAAGCACAAGAGCGCAAGGGCAAGATATAACTAAAAATATCAATGCTCTACTAAACCATAACTTAAAGTTACCATCATACATCAATGGAACTAAAACTGCAATTAAAATAGATAGTGTAACTACAATCGGTGTATAATATCTAGCAAACTTTGTTATAAACTTTTCTGCATGTGCTTTTTTACTTCCTGCACTCTCTACCATCTCAATTATTCTACTTACAGTTGATTGAGAATATAACTTAGTCACTTTAAACTCTATTGTTCCATTTATATTTATCGATCCACTTAAAACTTCGCTTCCAATCTCCCCTATTACAGGAACTGATTCCCCTGTTAATGCAGATTTATCCAGTGTCGTATTTCCTAAAGTAATAACACCATCTAAAGGAACTCTCTCTCCTGGTTTAACAATTAAAATATCTCCAACATTAACTTTTGAAGGATCAACAACTTCTACTGTACCATTTTTATTTTTTAAGTTTGCAAACTCTGGCTTTATACTCATCAGTTTTTCTATTGATTTTTTAGAGTTATTTACAGCCATCTCTTGGAAATATTCTCCTATTTTATAAAATATCATAACTCCCGCTGCTTCTCCAAACTCTCCTAATGCAAGTGCACCAATAGTTGCAATACTCATCAAGAAATTCTCATCTAAAAACTTTCCTCTTTTAATATTTTTAAAAGCATTCAGTAGAATATCATAACCTGACAATCCATAAGCTATAACTAATATTATATCTTTTTGTAAACTTTTAGGTAAAGTTAAACCAACTATAAATAAAGTTATCCCAACTGTGAGAATTATTAAATCTATTTTTGATAAGATATCTCCCGACGATGAATGAGTATGATTATGTAAATGCTCATCTAACTCTTCCTCTTTTAAATATGTTCCTGGCTCAACTTTATCTGCAATCTCATTTATTTTTTTTAAAAGACTCTTTTCATCTGTTTCTTCAACTAAAGTAAACTTAACTTTCTTAGTGTAAAAATCCACATTGACATCTTTTATTTCTTTCACTTTATCTAATTCATATTGAATCTTTGAAGCACATCCTCCACAATGAAGGTTTACAATCTCATACTCTCTTTTCATGTGTCATCTCCTTTTAAGGTATATACCAATACCCCCTATATCTATAATCTAAAATATCATAATTTATCTCTTTTGTCAAAATTTTTTTGAATATTTCTAACTTAAATAGTATAATATAAATTATTGAAAAAAAGGAGTCTGGTATGAAATACAATATTGATGACATTTTAAATATTTTTATCGAAAATATTAATAGTAACAAATTTATTAGAGCTATCTTTTCAAATCCAACAAAAGAAAACCCTTATAAAAAAATAAATTTAAAACCCGTTGAAATAAAAGGAGAACTTTTTATTCAAATTGAAAGTTTTAAAGATAACAAAGCTTTTCACAAAAATTACACACTAGATGAATGCTTTGATCATTTAAAAGATATTACAGAAAGTTTCAAACAAATTCTTATATCTGCAACAGAAGAAGAGATTCAGGTCTTACAAAACAAAAAAGGATTTTCTCTAAAAAGAAAGAGTGTTATAGGAAAAAAAATTGAACTTTCTCATAACAAACAAAAAAACTATATTCTTCAAGACAATACACCAATTCCATTTTTAATAAAATTAGGTGTTATGTCTGAATCAGGTAAAGTTACTAAAGAGAGATTTAATAAATTTAGACAGATCAATAGATATTTAGAGTTTATCGAAGATACTTTAAAAGAGTTACAAGAAAAAAATCTAATTCAAAATAGTATGAAGATCGTTGATTTTGGTTGTGGAAAATCATATTTAACTTTTGCTCTTTACCACTATTTAAAAAATGTTAAAAATTTAGATATCGAAGTAATTGGTTTAGATTTAAAAGAGGATGTAATCACTCACTGTAACTCGATTGCTCAAGAGTTAGAGTTCAACAATCTAAAATTTTTAAAAGGAGATATCAAAGAGTTTCATGAGTTCGATAATGTTGATATGATATTCTCTTTACATGCTTGTAACAATGCAACTGATTACTCTATTTTAAAAGGATTAGAACTTGGGGCAAAAGCTATTCTTGCTGTTCCATGCTGCCAATCTGAAATAAATCAAAAAATTGATAAATCTTCTACCACAGAGATAAAAGGTGTGCTTTCACCTTTCGGAAATCACGGAATCTTACAGGAAAGATTTAGTTCCCTAGCTACAGATGCTTTAAGAGCTTTATCTTTAGAACTTTGTGGATTCAATACAAAAGTTATGGAGTTTATAGACATGGAGCACACACCTAAAAATATCCTTATTAAGGCTATTAAAGGTAATCCAACAGAGGAAAAGTTAACTCTAAAAAGAGAGGAATATAATAGATATATACAATTTTTAGGAGTTAATCCGCTTTTAGATAATCTACTTAAAACTATTTTAAAAAATAAACAAATAAAAAAGACGGAAAATAAAATCCGTCTTTTTTATTTTATCTTTCTAAAATGTATAGTATGCCTCCTACTAATAGAGCTGGAATAACATTATATAACGTAACCATAAATGCCGATTTCTTACTCAATGCCAGAAGTGGAAATAAGGCATCACCATCATTACAGATTGCATTAGCTGCTAATGCTGAAAAAGGTATCGCTCCTGATATATAAAGTGCTGCTAAAAGAATTTGAGGACCACATCCTGGAATCAATCCTATTAAAATTGCCATAATCACAACTAAAAAACCACCGCTATCTAAAATATTTTTTAATACAATCTCTCCACCTATATAATTCAAAAATATTTCATAGCTAAAAAAAGCTACAAAAACCCAACTCACTAAAAAAGCGACTTCCTCTGCTGTATGAATTAAAGTCTCTTTTAGTGATCCCAATTTGCTTTCTGTTTTATCAAAATCACTTCCTTTTACAAGTTTCCTACTCAAAAATGTATAAAAAATACAAAGAAAAGTTCCTAAAAAAGCTATAATTTCAATTAGATTTAAATCGCCTTCATGCTCTACATGAGAGTGCCCCTCTAAAAGATGCTCAATTGCAAAAGGAGTTGAAACTATAACTAAAATCCAAAATATTTTATACCAAACTGTGTGTGTCAACAAATATATCTCTTTTATATCAGATTTTCTATGTAAAACTTTATCAACTATATCACCCTTTTTGTGAGCTATATGATTATGAATTTTGTGTCCACTTTCTTCGTTTACAAAACCACTTTCCGAAGTCTGATTAAAATCTTTATTCATAACTATATTTTCACCAACTCCAAATCGGTCTATCAGCAATCCAGAAACTATTCCAACCACTCCGCTTATCAATAATATTTTAAAATACGCTGTAATATTTCCAACAATTAAAACAAAAGCAGCATCCCCCATTGTTGTTATAAAAGCTGCAACTAGCGCTCCAAAACTAATCTTACCCAAAATAAAAAGTGGTACTACAACTATAGCTCCTCCACATCCAGGAATTAATCCCAAAAGAGCAGATAAATACACACCATTTTTACTACTTTTTTCCAATAGTTTTATTACAACTCCATTAAATTTATAATCTATAATCCCCATAGTCAAAATAGATAACGATACAAATACTCCAACTTTAAAAAAGGCATCTACTCCAGCTGAGTAAATTATATGATACAATTCCATCTTCTCACCTCGTATAAATATTTTCTTCTCTTATCTTTATACTATTTTTTTTATTAATTCTTTCAATAAAAAAACCAGCACAAAGTACTGGCTTTAATATTTATTACATTCTTTCTAAAGTTTCAATTCCTAAAAGGTTTAATCCCTCTTTTAAAACTGCAGCTGTTCTTTCAGCTAATAATAATCTCGAATAAAGAATTTCATCCTCTTGATTTAATATTGGACAAGCGTTGTAGAATCCATTGAACTTCTTCGACAATTCAAATAAGTAATCTGCAACTAGATTTGGTCTACAGCTATCTGCTGCTTTTAATATAACTGCTGGGAATTGAGTTAAGTGATGTGCTAATGTTCTTTCTGTTTTATCAGTAAATGTAACTGCTACATCCTCTCTTAAATCTTTTCCATTCTCTACTGCTCTTCTTAAAATAGATTTTATTCTAGCATAAGAGTATTGTAAGTATGGTGCTGTATTTCCTTCGAAACTCAGAATTTTATCCCACTCAAATATTACAGCTGTCTGTCTATTTTGAGATAAATCAGCATATTTTATAGCTCCAGTTCCAACAACTTCTGCTATATTATCTTTTTCCTCATCTGATAATTCAGGATTTTTTTCATTTACAATCTCTAAAGCTCTTCTTTTTCCTTCATCTAAAAGCTCTTCTAATCTGATTACATTTCCTTTTCTTGTTGAGAAAACTCCATCAGCAAATCTCATGATTCCAAACCATACGTGTTGCTTCTCTACATTCCATCCTAACATATCAGTTATTCTGAAGAATTGTCTGAAGTGATCTTGTTGTCTCTCATCAGTTACATAGATTAATTTATTTACATTATAGTTGCTTAATCTGAATTTTACTGTAGCTATATCTGATGTTGCATATAGGAAAGCTCCATCTCTTTTTTGAATAATACAAGGGTGTAACTTCTCCTCTTCTGGGAAGAATACAACTTTTGCACCTTGATCCTCTACTGCAATCTCTTTCTCTTCTAACTCTTTAACAACACCTGGCATTAAATCGTGATAGAATGATTCTCCATAGTAAGTATCAAAATTAATTCCCATTCTAGTATATAACTTTCCATACTCATCTAAAGATACTTTTATAAACTCTTGCCATAATCTGTAGTTCTCTTCATCTCCATCTTGAAGTTTCTTTAACTCTTCTCTAGCTTGATCTTCAAGTTCTGGATGCTCTTCACTTTGTCTAGTGAATTCAACATATACTCTTTCTAACTCTTCAATTGCATTTTCTTTGTAAGCTTCTGCATTTAACCAGTTTCTATATCCTATAATTAGCTTTCCAAATTGCGTTCCCCAGTCTCCAATGTGGTTGTCTGCAACAACATTGAATCCTAAATATTTATACATTCTTTTTATAGAATCACCTATTATAGTTGATCTTAAATGACCTATATGCATTCTTTTTGCGATATTTGGTGAAGAGTAATCAATTATTACATCTCCCTCTGTATTTAATCCTTTAAACTCATAGTTCTCTTTAGATATCTTCTTAACTAAATCTGCTAAGTATGAATCTTTTAAAAAGATATTTAAAAATCCTGGTCCAGCAATCTCAATTTTTTCAATAACATCATTTACAACTAAGTTATTTACTACATTTTCAGCAATCGCTCTTGGATTTCCTCCTATTATTTTCGAGTTCATCATTGCAAAGTTTGATTGGAAATCTCCAAATTTTTCATTTGTTGCAACAGTTATCTCTACTGGTTTTAACTCTTTATCTGAATACAAATTTTTTACTGTATCTAATAAAATTAACTCTATCTGTTTTTCAATAGTTAACATAATTTACTCCTTTTGTTGTGAAATAAAAAAAGGACCCGAAAGTCCTAAAAAAGAATAACTCCAGTCTACCGCCTTCCTTACGGTTTTGGTCGCCGTTTCATATACGTGGTAATCAGATAATGCCTATATACAGGGTCCGTGAAACAAGGGTTTCCGTGACGTATCTGAGTTATAGACAACAGAGCCAATCCCAATAGCGACCTTAGGCCCAAAACCTCCAGATAACAGCGAGTAGACCAGAAATATTTACTCTTAAGACAATTATATCACTTCTATATTATTTTTTCAATTAAAAAATCCTTTTGAATAGTATATTTTTTATAACTAAACTATTTCTGGATTATATGTTGAATCTAAATAAAGCTCTTCTAATTGTTTGTCATCAACTTTGCTTGGAGCTTCAGTCATCAGACATTGACCTTTATTTGTTTTAGGGAATGGTATTACGTCTCTTATAGATTGCTCTTTTAACATAACCATTAACCATCTATCGATTCCAAATGCTAATCCTCCATGAGGTGGTGCTCCATATTTAAATGCATCTACGAAGAATCCAAACTTATCTTGAGCTTCTTCTTTCGATAATCCTAGTTTTTCAAATACTTTACTTTGAATTTCTGGATTGAATATTCTAATTGATCCTCCACCAATTTCTGAACCATTTAATACTAAGTCATAAGAGTTTGTTCTTACTGCATCCATTTCTCCATCTAAGAACAGTTGCATATCCTCTTCTTTTATTGATGTGAACGGGTGATGTTGAGCCTTATATCTTTGCTCTTCTTCATCATACTCGAACATCGGGAAATCTACTACCCATAGGAATTTAAATTCATCATTATCAATTAATCCTAACTCTTTTCCTAATTTTAATCTAACTGCACCTAAAGCTCCGTAAACAACTTTTGCTCTATCTGCAACTATCATAATTACATCTCCAACTTTTGCTTCAGTTCTAGATATAATTGCTGCCATCTCTTCCTCTGTGAAGAATTTAGCGATTGGAGAGTTCACTCCCTCTTCTGTTAGCTTTATCCAAGCCATTCCTTTTGCACCAAAATATGTTTTTGCATAATCTTCGTACTCAGTTAATATCTTTCTAGAGAATTGCTCAGCTACACCAGGAGCTACTACAGCTTTAACTACTCCTCCAGCTTCTACTGCACTTTTGAATCCTTTGAATCCACAAGTTGCCATTATATCAGTTAAATCTTTTAATTCTACACCAAATCTTGTATCAGGTTTATCTGAACCAAATCTTTCCATAGCTTCTGCATATGGCATTCTTGGGAAATCATACTCAGCTGATTCTCCTGTTACATTTTTGAATACTCTTTTTGCTAATCCTTCAATCTCGTTCATTATATCTTTTTGCTCAATGAATGACATCTCGATATCTAATTGAGTAAATTCAGGTTGTCTATCCGCTCTTAAATCCTCATCTCTGAAACATTTAGCTATTTGGAAGTACTTTTCTACTCCTGAAATCATCAATAATTGCTTGAATAATTGAGGTGATTGAGGTAATGCATAGAAATCACCTGGATTTGTTCTACTTGGAACTAAGAAATCTCTTGCTCCTTCTGGTGTTGACTTAGTTAAGATTGGAGTATCTACATCTAAGAATCCTTTTTCATCCATATAGTTTCTTATAGACATAATCATTTTATGTCTCATTTTTAAATTTCTAGCCATATGTGTTCTTCTTAAATCTAAGTATCTATATTTTAATCTTATATTTTCACTTAAATTATCATCTCCAGAGATTTGGAATGGTAACACATCACAGTTATTTAAAACTTCTAATTCAGTTACAAAAACTTCGATATCTCCTGTTGGAATATTTGCATTCTTACTTTGTCTCTCTCTTACAACTCCAACTACTTTTATAACTGATTCATTTTTTAATTTTTGTGCTCTTTCTACAACAGCAACTTCAGCTACATCTGTATGGAATATTATTTGAGTTTTTCCCTCTCTATCTCTTAAATCGATAAAAGTTAACCCACCTAGGTCTCTTTTTGTATCAACCCATCCAGATAAAGTAACTGTTTCACCAATATTTGAAGCTCTTAATTCCCCTAAGTTATGAGTTCTATAATACGTCATCTCTTTTTCTCCTTCTATTATTTTAATATATTTTTTATATTTTCTATGCTAACTTCCTCTTGAGTTCTGTTAATGAAGTCTTTAAGCATTACAACACCTTTATTCATTTCATCTTCACCAATTATAATAACATTTTTTGCTCCAACTTTATCAGCCTTTTTCATATGAGCTTTCATTCCTTTTGAATTGTAATCAATTACAACCGATTTTCCAGCAATTCTTAAATCGTTTGCTATTTTGAAAGCACAATCCATTGTTGTTTCTCCTAACCAAGCGATATATACATCTAAATCTCTTCTTGGGAATTCATCTCCTAATAGCATCATTATTCTTTCAACACCAGCGGCAAATCCAAAAGCTGGAATCTCTTTATCTCCAAGTTGCTTTAAAAGATTATCATATCTTCCTCCACCTAAAACAGTTCCTTGTGATCCTAACTTATTCGTTACAATCTCATAAACTGTACTTGAATAGTAATCTAATCCTCTAACTAATCTTGGGTCCTCTTTATAATTAACACCAAAAATTGTTAAATATTTTTTTACTGTTTCATAGTGGTTTTTCTCTTCCTCTGTTAATGAATCTGTTATGATTGGTGCATCAGCTGTCAGCTCTTTACACTTGTCTACTTTACAATCTAAAACTCTCAAAGGATTTTTTTCCATTCTCATTCTACAATCGTCACATAACTCTTCTCTCATCGGCTCTAAGAAGTTTAATAGAGTTTCTCTATATTTAACTCTGCTCTCTTTTTCTCCAACTGAGTTTATTGTTACTTCTAAATCAGTTATTCCTATTTTACTTAAGAATGAGTATCCCATAGCTATTACTTCAGCATCTAAAATCGGTGAACTTTCTCCTAATACTTCAACACCTATTTGATTAAATTCCCTTTGTCTTCCCGCTTGAGGTCTTTCATATCTAAACATAGAACCAGCGTAGAAGTATCTTGAAACTTCCTCTTTTGCGTAAATTTTATTTTCTAAGTAACATCTAACAACTGCTGCTGTTCCTTCAGGTCTTAATGTTATACTTCTTTCTCCTCTATCTTGGAAAGTATACATCTCTTTTTCAACTATGTCAGTTCCCTCTCCTACTCCTCTTTTGAATAAATCTGTCTCTTCAAATATTGGAGTTTTTATCATAGAATACCCATAGTTTTCAAAAAATTGCTGAGCTGTTCTTGTTATATAGTCGTACTTTATTCCATTATCTCCATATATATCCTTAGTTCCTCTAACTGCTTTAATCAGTTTCATTTTATCACCTCAATTATTTTAATTTCCATAATTTTTCTAATTTCTCTTCAATCAACTTCTCATATCTATTGTTTCCAGGAATATAATATCTTTTTTTATGTTCTTTATATTTTTGATCAACAAAATTATTCGGATAATCGTGTGGATATTTATAACCAACTGCTCTATCCCCTATATGAATAGGTACTGGTTCTAAATCCCCATTTTCGATATCTTTTAGTGCTTTATCAATAGCTAAATAGCTACTATTACTTTTTGTCGATATAGCCAAATAGATTACTGCTTGAGATAAAATTATTCTTATTTCTGGCATTCCTATCCTTTCACTAGCATTCATAGCACTATTAGCTATTATCATTGCCTCTGGATTAGCCATTCCTATATCTTCACTTGCGTGAATACAAATTCTTCTTGCTATGTATCTTGGATCTTCTCCACCATGAAGAAGTCTTGCCAACCAATAAACAGCTGAATCTGGATCGCTGCCTCTTATGCTTTTTATCATGGCAGAAATAAGATTATATTTATCCTCTTCTTTATGATAAGAAGCTCTTCTTTCTCTAAAAAGATCTATAATCTCTTTTTCACTGTAACCTGCACAACTACTTTTATAAAGTTCTAAATAGTTCAAAGCTATCCTACTATCACCTTGAGAGATATCTAAAATAACCTCTCTCACCTCTTTTGGAAGTTGAGATTCTAAAAGCTCTTCTCCTTTTTTTAAAATATTATTTATATTTTCTCTTGTAAGGGGCTTAAATTCAAATAATAAGCATCTTGATAAAAGTGCATTATTCAAACTATGATATGGATTTTCAGTAGTAGCTCCAACTAAAATCAGTATCCCCGACTCTGTATAAGAAAGTAGTGCATCTTGTTGGGTTTTATTAAATCTATGTATCTCATCCAAAAATAGAATTGTTCTTTTCCCATATAACTCGAGATTTCTTTTTGCTTTCTCAACTATTTCCCTCAAATCATTTAAACTTGCTATTGTAGCATTTAAAGTTTCAAAGTTATAATCTAACTCTCTTGAAATTATCTCTCCTAAAGAACTTTTTCCACAACCTGATGGTCCATACAAAATCATATTAGAAAGATTTTTTCCCTCTATTATTTTTCTAAGAACACCATTTTGACCTAAAATCTTCTCTTGACCTTGAAACTCATTCAACTTTTTAGGTCTTAAACGAGCTGATAGAGGTTTTGCTTTTTCAAAATTTCCACCAAATATACTTTGCATCTAATCACAACCTATTTTTTAAAATAAAAAAGCGTATTGTGTACCCCAACACGCCTTTAACTCTTTTAACTATTTTACTAGATACAGAAGAAGTGCTGAAAGTATGAATAAAAATGCGACTACTTCAGTTGCTCTGGCTAGTGGTCCTCCGTCTTTTGAAACTCCAAATACTGTATTTGAACCTCCCATTCCCATGCTTCCTGACATTCCATGACTTCTATCTGGCTGTACAAGAACTAGTACTATTAAAGCTACAGCAAATATGAATAAAAATATTGTTAAAACTGCTTCCATAACTTTACTCCTCCCAAGTTTCGTCTTCTATCTTATACAATATTATAATATATATATTCATAAAATAAAAGAAAAAATTATAGAAGTTTTGCAGCTAATTCAGCTAAAGCTGAACGTTCACCTTTTTTTAGAGTTACATGTCCTACAATGCCTTCGTTTTTTAATTTATCTGCTAAATATGTCAACCCATTTGTATCTGCATCCAAGTACGGACTATCAATCTGGTCTGGGTCTCCTGTAAGAACAATTTTTGTATTTTCTCCAGCTCTAGTTATTATTGTTTTTACCTCTAGTGGTGTTAAGTTTTGAGCTTCATCTATTATTACATATCCATTCGGAATACTTCTTCCTCTTATATATGTCAAGGCTTCTATTTTTAACAATCCCATAGTTTGAAGACCTAAAATAACTTTTTCACCTGTTTTTTCTCCTTTTTCACCTGCTAAATAATCTATATTATCATATATAGGTTGCATCCAAGGTCTTAATTTCTCCTCTTCACTTCCAGGAAGATATCCTAAATCTTTCCCCATTGGTATTATAGGTCTTGCGATTAAGAGTTTCTTATACTTTCCTCTTTCTACAACCTGCTCAAGTCCTGCAGCAATAGCTAAGAGTGTCTTTCCTGTTCCAGCCTTTCCAACTAAAGTTACAACTCTTATATTTTCATCCATCAAAAGTTCCATAGCATATTCTTGTTCATCATTTCTAGCTCTTGCTCCCCAAGCTGAAATTTGTCCCTCTAAATTTCTTCTAATTTTTCCACCAATATATCTTCCAGAAGTTTTTTCATCACCACATTTAAATCTCACAAACATATTTTCAGTAAAATGATATCCTTCTCCTAATTCCCAAACATTTATCTTTCCAGCTTTATCAAATTTTGTATATATATCTCTTGGAACTTCAATTTCTACATAACCATCATCTAAAGTTGTATAATCCGTTCTATCAGTTTCATAATCTTGAACCTCTACACCTAAGGAGTCCGCTTTTATCCTCATATTTATATCTTTTGTTATCAAAACCACTTTCATATCTGGATTTTTATTTTTAATTCCTAAAGTTGCCGATATTATCATATTATCTACGGAATCTCTTTTTAAAGCTAGCGGTAATAGTTCTAAATCGTTCTCAATCTCTACTTTGAAAAAAATCCCTTTCTCTAGATTAACACCTTTTGCTATACACCCTTTTTTTCTTATTGCATCTAATTCTCTTGCTGCTAATCTAGCTTGAATAGCTGTTGTACTATTTCTTTTTAGATGGTCTATCTCTTCAATAACAAAAATTGGAACAATAACTTCATTATCCTCAAAACTGTATATACTTCTGTGGTCATGTATTAAAACATTTGTGTCTAGAACATAGATTTTTCTCATAAAATCATCC
Organism: Cetobacterium sp. ZOR0034; assembly: GCF_000799075.1. Lineage (NCBI taxonomy): Bacteria > Fusobacteriati > Fusobacteriota > Fusobacteriia > Fusobacteriales > Fusobacteriaceae > Cetobacterium > Cetobacterium sp. ZOR0034. The sequence continues at coordinate 9,686 of NZ_JTLI01000023.1, read as the reverse complement.
CCTTAACTGAATTTTTTTAAGAACTCCTTTTATTGCATCTTCTAAAGTCGAATATCCATTTAACTCATCTTTACTCACCAGAGAATCTATTTCCTTTTTACTATATCCTAAAGACTCTAAGGCCATATACAGCTCATCTTCTATTGCACTATTCAGTATATCTCCTGATGGATCTTCCATCGCCATCAAGTTTAAAGTTTTGATTTTATTATTTAAATCTATTATTATTTGTTTTGATTTTTTCTCTCCTAATTTTGGAACTCTTTTTAAAGTTTTAAAATCTTCAGTTAATACAATCTCTCTTATATTATCAATTGAAAATGTAGACATTATTGATAAAGCTAAAGACAACCCTATCCCACTTATACCTATTAACATTTCGAATAACACTCTTTCTCTTTCCTGTAAAAATCCAACTAACTTAAAAGCATCCTCTTTTATTACATTGTATATATATAACTCTCTTTTATCTCCAATTTGTACTTCATCATATGTTTTTAAAGTTATATATACTCTATAGCCTACGCCGTTTACATCTATTCCTAAATATTCTGGTTTTTTTATTTTTACTACTCCGTTTAAGTATTCAAACATTCTTTATCTCTCTCCCTTTAACACTTTTTTTAAGTATTTACTTGTATATCCTTTTTTTGAAGCTGCAACCTTCTCTGGTGTTCCAGTCAAGATAACTTTTCCTCCACCATCTCCACCTTCAGGTCCTATATCAATTATGTAATCTGCATTTTTTATAACATCTAAATTATGTTCAATTATTATTACTGTATTACCTTTTTCCACAAGTCTATTTATAACTTCTAATAATTTTCTTATATCTTCAAAGTGTAATCCAGTTGTAGGTTCATCTAAGATATAAACAGTTTTTCCTTTTGATACTTTTGCTAACTCACTAGCTAATTTTATTCTCTGAGCTTCTCCTCCAGATAAAGTTGTTGCTGGTTGACCCAACTTTATATAATCTAATCCTACATCAACTAATACTTTCAATTTTCTTTCTAATGTCGGTATATTTTGGAAAAACTCATAAGCTTCTCCAACACTCATATCTAAAACATCTGATATATTTTTTCCTTTGTAATAAACTTCTAAAGTTTCTCTATTATATCGCTTTCCTCTACAAACCTCACACTCAACATAAACATCTGGTAAGAAGTTCATCTCTATCTTTATGATTCCAGCTCCTTGACAAGCTTCACATCTTCCACCTTTCACATTAAATGAAAAACGTCCTTTACTGTAGCCCTTCGACTTAGCATCTTTTGTTTGTGAGAATATATCTCTTATATCATCAAAAACTTTTGTATATGTGGCTGGATTAGAACGAGGAGTTCTTCCTATCGGACTTTGATCTATATCTATAACTTTTTCAAGTTTTTCAATTCCTTCAATTGAGTCATACTCTAAAGGATATAGCTTTCCACTATTTAATTTATTAAACAAGACAGGGTATAAAGTTTGATTTATTAAAGTTGACTTTCCACTTCCACTAACTCCTGTTACCACAGTTAAAACTCCCAGAGGAATGTCCACATCAACATTTTTTAAATTATTTCCCTTTGCTCCTTTTAATTTTATGAACTCTTCACTAACTCTTCTCTCTGATGGTATTGGAATCCCTATCTCTCCTTTTAAAAACTTTCCTGTCATTGATCTTTCATTTTTCATAACCTCGTCTGGTGTTCCTGCAGCTACAATCTCTCCTCCAAAAACTCCGGCTCCTGGACCCATATCTAATATGTAATCAGCTTGATACATTGTATCTTCATCATGCTCTACAACAATCAATGTATTCCCTAGCTCTTTTAATCTATTTAAAGTAGCTAAAAGTTTATCATTATCCCTTTGATGTAATCCAATACTCGGTTCATCTAAAACATACAACACTCCTGTAAGACCAGATCCAATCTGAGTTGCTAGTCTTATTCTTTGTGATTCTCCACCAGATAATGTTTTTGTTTCTCTTGCCAAACTCAGATAATCCAATCCCACATTTATCATAAATGACAATCTTTCTTTGATTTCTTTTAAAATCTCTGCTGCAATCTGTCTCTCTTTTTCTGTTAGCTCTATTGTTTCAAAAAATTTAAGTGCTTCTTTTATACTTAATTCAGTTATCTCTATTATATTTTTTTTATAAACTGTTACAGCTAAAACTTCAGGTTTTAATCTTTTCCCATTACAAACTTTACAGATTTTATCAATCATAAATCTATTTTCAATCTCTTCTCTTGAACTTTCAGAAAATGATTCATTATATCTTCTCTCTAAGTTTTTCACTATTCCTTCAAACTCTTTCTCTCCATGGAAACTAAACTCTTTAGAATCATAATCAACTCTAAATTTCTCTCCATTAGTTCCATAAAATATAATATCCATCTCTTTTTTTGTTAACTCTTTTACTGGTTTATCTAAATCAATCTTATATTTTCTGGCCATTGATTCAAAAATTGTCCAAGTATAACCTTTTTTAGCAGAAGCCGCTCCAGGAATATATATCCCTCCCTTCAATATAGAGAGATTCTCATCCTCTAGCAATCTACTTTCATCTATTTCTAATTTCTTTCCAATCCCTTTACACTCTGGACACGCACCAAACGGAGCATTAAAAGAAAATAGTCTGGGATTCAAATCCGGAATGCTTACGTCTTCATGATCTGGACATGAAAAATTTTCACTATATAGCTGTTCTCCATCAGACCAATTTATAATAATTTTTCCTTCCGATAACTCTATTGCTTGCTCAATACTTTCAGTCAAACGCGATTTAAAATCTTTATCTTCCTTATCTACAACTAATCTATCAACAACCACTTCAATGTTATGTTTTTTATTTTTATCTAAATTTATTTCTTCTTCAATATATAAAATTTCTCCATTTACTCTTGCTCTTACAAATCCTTTCTTTACCAAATTTAAAAAAAGATTTTTATGAGTTCCTTTCTTGTCCTTTATAACTGGACTCAAAAGCATCAATCTCTCTCCGTTTTGAAATTTCTCGTAAACATTCTCTACAATTTCATCTACACTTTGTCTTTCAACTAATTTATTACATACAGGACAATGAGCCTTTCCTATATGAGCAAATAGCAATCTCATATAATCGTATATCTCTGTTACTGTTCCTACTGTTGATCTTGGATTTTTATTTGTTGTTTTTTGTTCAATTGATATCGCTGGAGCTAACCCCTCTATACTATCTACCTCTGGTTTTTTCATCTGTCCTATAAATTGTCTTGCATAAGCTGACAGACTTTCAACATATCTTCTTTGGCCCTCAGAATAAATTGTATCAAAAGCTAAAGATGATTTTCCACTTCCACTAACTCCTGTTACAACAACAAATTTATATTTTGGAATCTCTATATCAAAATTTTTCAAGTTATGCTCTCTAGCTCCCTTTATAACTATTTTATCTAACACTTCTACTCCTCCTTTGAAAAAACCCTCTTAAAAAATTTAAGAGGGTCGAATTTAATAATATTCAATTAATCCATTATCATAAAAACTAAAATAGGATTCATCACTCACTATAATATGATCTAGTAATTTTATGTCCACTTTTTCTAATAATTCCTGCATCTCTAATGTCAATTCTATATCTTTTTTAGATGGTGTTAAATTTCCACTTGGATGATTATGAGCAAATATTACACCCTTAGCTCTATTATGTATCGCTCTTTCTACAATCTTCCTTGGATATACAACACTTCTATCTATGGTTCCTTTAAACAGAATTTCATCTGCAACAATTTTATTATCGCTACTCAAGTATATAACTTTGAACTCTTCACTTTTCAAGGATCCTACATCATCTTTTAAATAATTTATAAGATCTGTTTTTCCTTTTAAAGTTTTAAAATCTGCTGATTGTATATTTTTAAAATAATGATTCGACATTATATCTCCAATCACTTTTAAATATAATGCCGTCTCTGTTCCAACACCTTCAATATCTTTCAGATCATTTATCTCTGCTTTTATAACTGTATCTATTGTTTTAAATTTTGCTAATAAATTTTTAGCTATTCCTTTGCAATCCTTCAATTTGATTGAATATGTCAAAATCAACTCTAATATCTCGTAATCCTCTAATCCTTTATAACCAACTCTTAAATATTTCTCTCGTAATCTCTTTCGGTGTCCTTGCATTTGTTCTTTTTCCAAGACAACCACCCCTTATTAGAAATTATTGAAACAAGTCATAAACCTCATCTTTTGTTTTCATAACTTTTGGAATATTCATTGCTGCTTTTAAAATTGGATAAGCTAAAACCGCTCCGGTTCCTTCACCTAAACGCATCTGCATATCTAAAAATGGTTTTAACTCTAAAGCATTCATAACAACCTTCATTCCAGGTTCTTCACTCATGTGAGTCGCTATTAGGTATCCCTTTACTTTAGGCTCGATTCTTGTAGCTACTAAAGCTGCAACACCTGAAATAAATCCATCAATCAACATAGGTTTTCTTTCTAAGGCGGCTCCTAAGTATAATCCAACCATACAAGCTATATCTAACCCACCTACACATCTTAAAACTTCTAGCGCTTCTTTATTAAACAAATCATATTTCTCTACTGAAGTTTTTATTATATCTTTTTTTCTTTTTAGTCCTTCGTCTGAAAGACCAGCACCACATCCAACAACTTTTTCGATATTTTCTTTTGTTAAAGCGTATAAAATTGCTGAACTAGTAGTGGTATTCGCAATTCCCATCTCTCCGTTTGAGAAAAAATCATACTCTTTCTTATTTTTTATCATCTCCACACCAACTTCAATGGCCTTTATTACTTCCTCAATACTCATAGCTGGTTCTTGAACGAAATTTTTTGTGCCATACGCAACTTTTTTCAAATAAAGGTGCTTATATTCTCTTGAAATATCTCCTTTTATTCCTACATCAATCAAATTAAGAGGAATATCTAAGCTTTGACATAAAATACCTATAGCTGCAAACGAGTTTAACATAGCCTCTGAAACAATTTTTGTATATTCCAAAGGGCATGATGATACTCCCTCCTCTATAACTCCATTATCAGCTGAAGCTATAAAGTGACATCCCCTCTCCAACGTGTTTAATGGTTTACCTGTTATTCCTGCTACCGTTACTGCTAGATCCTCTAAGATACCCAAGCTTTTTTGCGGTTTCATCCTAGTATCTAGTATATCTTTACATAACCTCATGGCCTCTACATCTATTTCTTTAATCTCTTTCTGAACTTTTATTAATCTCTTCAATTTATCCCCCTATGTTGAATCCTTTTAATATCGGATATCCATCAGAAAACTCAATTATAACTACTCCTGCATTTTTTACACTAAACTTCCAATATGCATCCAATCCATTTGAAAAATAATGACTTAAAATGGTATTTATAATACCCCAATGAGTAACTAAAACTGTATCTTCATCTAAATTAACTTTTTTATCTATAAAATTTATTGCTCTATTTTGAAGCTCTACAACACTTTCCCCAGTTATGTAATTATAATTTTCCCAACTTTTCTGGCTTTTTTCCAACTCTTCAGGATACTTTTCTAAAAGCTCCTCATAGGTATGTCCCTCAAAAATTCCAAAGTTTAACTCTCTTAAATCTTCATCTACAAAGATTTTTAATTCTTTAGAATTTATTATTTCTGCTGTATCTAAAGCTCTTTTTAAATCACTTGAATAAATTTTATGATAATTAATCTCTTTTAGTATATCTCTCGTTTTTTTAGCTTGTTCTTTTCCCTCTTCTGTAAGTCCTGGGTTTAAAACTCCGTAATAAACACCCTTTACATTGAGTTCTGATTCACCATGTCTAACTAAAATAACTTTTCCCATAAATTTCTCCTCTTATAAAAAGATATACATTAAAACTAGTGATAAAACAGACGATAATTCTAATAACGCTCCTAATGTATCACCTGTTATCCCACCTATTTTTCTTGTCATCAGCTTTCCAAAGAAAAATCCACTAACTCCTAAAATATTTAATATCAAAAATAAATTCAAGAACGGTAATCCAAAATATTGCGCTACTAAATACAATATACCTGTTACTACCGTATATGCTATCGCTGCTCCCGCTTTATCTGTATTTTCAACAAAAGTCTTTCCCATACCTGTTGGTCTTGCATATGGTTCGAAAGCACAATTTATAACTCCATTTATTCTAGATAAGATTGGAACTATCAACATTATAACCCCTTGACTTACTCCAAATAACTCTGAAGTTTCTACTAAAAATGCTATTTTAAAAATAAAGTAAAGAACTAAAACTAAAACTCCATTTGTTCCAACTCTTGAATCTTTCATTATCTCTAGCATTTTTTGTTTACTTCTATAACTAAATATCCCATCAAAAGTATCAGCTAAACCATCCAAATGTAAGCCACCTGTTATTATTACATCTAATGTCACTAATATTATTCCCATTAAAATAGGTGATGGAATAATCGTTTCTAATAATGCTGCAACAACAAAGTTTATAATTCCTATTACTAAACCTACTATTGGAAACCATTTCATTGAATTTCCTAAGGCTTTTGAATCAAATTTATTTCCTCCCGGAAATGGTAATCTTGTCATAAATTTAAAAAGTAAAGCTAATCCGTTCATTTTTTCCTCCAACTCTATTTTAATTTTAATTCTAACCCAGAAACTATTAAGTAAGCTTCGTGGCTTTCTTTTGCTACTAATTGATTTATTCGTCCTCCAATATCTCTAAAATATCTTCCTAATGCATACGGAGGAACTAAACCCATCCCGACTTCATTTGAAACAACCACCATATCTAAAGAACTTTCTTTTATAAAATCAACTAAATTTTGTACCTCAGTTTTAATCTCATCTTCAATAACTCTTAACTCATCTTGAGTGATACTATCCCAGTCTATTTCTCTATCCATAATCATATTATTAGTTACCATATTAGTTAAACAATCTAATAGTACAACTCCTGATAATTTTTTATACTCTGATAATGTCTCACATATATTTTTGTATCCCTCTATTGTTATCCAGTCTTCTCCCCTTTGAATCTTATGAAGACGAACTCGTTCTTTCATCTCATCATCAAATGATATGGCTGTCGCAACATATATTTTTTCTTTTTGCATTTCTAAGACTTTCTTTTCTGCAAAAGAGCTTTTTCCACTTCTAGCTCCTCCAGTTACATATATTATTTTCCCCACTTATATCACCCTTATCCTATAATACTTTAATAGTATCACAATATAATCAAAACTTCAATAAACGAAAAAGAGTGCTTGAATAGTTCAAACACTCTACTTTTTATCTATTATTTTTGGAAATGTCTTTCTAATAATCCTAAGAAAGCTCTTCCATGTCTAGCTTCATCTTTAGCCATTTCATGAACTGTATCGTGAATAGCATCGAATCCTAATTGCTTTGCTCTTTTAGCAATATCGAACTTCCCTGAAGTTGCTCCATATTCAGCTTCTACTCTTCTCTTTAAGTTCTCTTCTGTAGAATCAGTTACTACTTCTCCTAATAATTCAGCGAATCTTGCAGCATGTCCAGCTTCTTCAAAAGCGATTCTTGTATAAGCTTCTGCTACTTCTGGATATCCTTCTCTATCTGCAACTCTAGCCATTGCTAAGTACATCCCAACTTCCATACATTCTCCGTTGAAGTTTGCTCTTAATCCTTCAATGATTTCTTCATCTCCGCAAGCTAATCCCTCTCCAACTTTGTGCTCAGTTGCCCATACTCTTGCTCCTGACTCATCAAATGGAACACACTTATCTAATCCTACTTTACATAAAGGGCAAGTTCCTAAAGCCTCTTCAAATACTTCTCCACATACTGTACATTTTACTTTTGCCATTTTTAATCCTCCTCGATTTTCTCTTATCTATATCTTTTTCTTTTTAAATTTGTTTTAATTTCTTTTTTGTAATTATTACAATTTTGTTCACAAAGATAATATACACCTTTTTCGTAAATATGTCAAACCTTTTTTTACTTTTTTTGTATAAAAAAAGAAAATTAAAAATTATCAGTAAATACATAAAGAACTTTTATAATAACTACCTACTATATTTAAAACTTTAATCTTAAAAGTATTTGATAAATAAAGGGAGGAACTTTATGTTAGTTAGGGTTTTGAGTTCGAGCTATCTTGGAATTGAACCTTTTTTAGTAGAGGTTGAGGTCGATGTAACGAATGGTTTGCCTATTTTTAATATCGTTGGATTAGGTGATGCTACGATTTCAGAAAGTAGAGATCGTATTCGTTCTGGAATTAAGAATATGGGATATCTTTTAGAACCTCGAAGAATTGTTGTAAATTTAACCCCTGCAAATATTAGAAAAAGAGGATCACATTTCGATTTACCCATAGCTATCGGTATTATGATCGGAATGAGGTTTATTTCTGACTACACTGGAATTTTACGAGATTATATTATGATGGGAGAGTTATCTTTGACTGGTGAAATCAGACGTGCTGATGGTATTATTAGTGGTGTTTTACTAGCTAAAAGTAAAGGTTTTAAAGGTGTGATTATACCCGAAGAAAATTTGGAGGAAGCTTCTATCATAAAAGATATCGAGATAGTTCCCGTAAAGAATTTAAGAGATGTTGTTAAGTTTATTGAGGAAGGGATTATCAGAAGCAAGAGAGTTATAAACACCTCTAAGTTTTCAGAAAATCTACTTGATATGTGGGATGTAAAAGGCCAAATCAGAGCAAAAAGAGCTCTAGAAATTGTTGCTGCTGGAGGACATAATATTATTATGATTGGGGCTCCTGGAAGTGGAAAGTCTATGCTTGCTAAAAGATTGACGACCATTTTACCTCCTATGTCCGAGAAAGAGATTATAGAAACTACTAAAATCTATAGCATTGCTGGGGAATTAAGTGAAAGGGTTCCTATCGTTACCAATCGACCATTCCGTGACCCACATCATACCTCAACAGCAACTTCTATAATTGGTGGTGGGCGAACTCCTAAACCAGGCGAGATTAGTCTTGCAAATAATGGAGTACTTTTTTTAGATGAATTTACAGAATTTGATCGAATCGTAATTGAGAGTTTAAGAGAACCCCTTGAAGAAAAACGAATATCAATAACTAGAAGTTTAGGAAAAATGGAATTCCCTGCAAAAATTATATTTGTTGCGGCCTGTAATCCATGCTTCTGTGGTCTTGGATTTGATGAAGAACTATGCACCTGTACTCCATATGATTTAAGAAGATATTCTAAAAAACTATCCGGACCTATTATAGACAGAATAGATTTATACGTTGAAATATATAGATTAAATGATAAAGAGATTTTAGATGAAGAAAGAGGCGACTCTTCAAAAGTTATTAAAGAGCGAGTTATTCGTGCTCGAGAAATACAAAACTTAAGATTTTCCGGAAATAAATTAAATCGCGATATGAATAATTTTGAAGTAGAAAAATTTTGTACTCTAGATAAAGAGTGTGAAAATATTATTAGAACTGCTATCAGAAGTTTAAATCTATCTATGCGAACTTATCATAAAATATTAAAAGTAGCTCGAACCATTGCCGATTTAGATAATGCGATCAACATTGAAAAAAATCATTTATTAGAAGCTATCAATTTTAGAAAAAATTAGGGAGTATACCAAATTTAGTGTAAATTAACTTCTTAGCTATCAAATTTTAAATGTCCAAATAGGCTATCTTAA
>NZ_JTLI01000022.1 GCF_000799075.1 Cetobacterium sp. ZOR0034 | reverse complement strand
TTCTGATTACAGGTGGAGCTTTCGGTATTATTTTAAAAACTAAAGCTGTTGAAGCTGGAATTTTAAATATGATTAAAAAAACAAAAGGATCTGAAGTATTATTGATTCCTTTAGTATTCCTACTTTTCTCTCTTGGTGGAGCTGTATTTGGTATGGGAGAGGAAGCTATACCATTTGCTATGATTTTAATACCTATTGTTGTTGGTATGGGATATGATTCTATTACAGGTATCTTTATGTGTTACATCTCAACTCAAATTGGTTTTGCTACATCTTGGATGAATCCATTCAGTGTGGCTATAGCTCAAGGAGTTGCGGGAGTTCCAGTACTTTCAGGAGCTATGTTTAGAATAGCTATGTGGATATTCTTTACAACGTTTGGAATTGTTTACACTATGAACTATGCTAAAAAAGTTAAAGCCAATCCTGAATTATCAATCTCTTATGAGACTGACAAATTCTTTAGAGATGACTTTAAAGCGGATGAATCTGAAGATTTAGAGTTCAAGTTTGGTCATAAATTAGTATTTTTAACTATATTCTTAGGGATGTCTTGGATTATTTGGGGAGTTGTATTACATGGTTACTATCTTCCTGAAATCGCTGCTCAATTCACAATTATGGGTATTATCTCTGGAATAATTGGAGTTATATTCAACCTAAATAACATGACTGTTAATGATATCGCTATATCTTTCAGAAAAGGAGCAGAGGAGCTAATCGGAGCTGCCTTAGTTGTTGGTATGGCAAAAGGAATCGTACTAGTTTTAGGTGGAGTAGATGCAGGAACACCTACAGTTTTAAACACAGTTCTTAACTCTGTAGCTGGAATTCTTAGTCACCTACACGCTTCTTTATCAGCAATAGCAATGTACTTCTTCCAATCTACATTCAACTTCTTCGTTGTATCTGGATCTGGTCAAGCTGCACTTACTATGCCAATCATGGCACCACTTGCTGACTTAGTTGGAGTTCCTAGACAAGTTGCTGTACTTGCTTTCCAATTGGGAGATGGATTTACAAATATGTTCGTTCCAACTTCTGGAATTCTGATGGCGATTTTAGGAATTGCTAAGATCGAATGGGGAGTTTGGGCAAAGTTACAAATTAAATTCCAAGGAGTTCTGTTCCTTCTAGGTTCAATCTTCATGGTAATCGGGGTTTTAATCAATCTTCAATAGATTGTATAAAAATAAAAAATAGAGGTTAGTTCACTTCCATAGACGGAGCCTAAGGCCGACGGCGTTGATGTCATGATCCTGTGAATTAAGTATTGTGACGCTGCCATAACAATACGCTTATTAACTTAGTTAAGTTCTCTAGGGCATACCATATTTGGTATGCCTTTTCTTTTGGGGTAGTAATTTTTACTAAATTTTAGGAGGATGAGAAATGCAGTACTTTTCAGGAAGATTCAAAGAAGCAGCAAGTGATTTAATTTTAGATTTTCACTCGTCAATCCACTTTGATAAAAGATTATATAGATATGATATTATGGGAAGTATCGCTCACGTTAGAGGGCTAGCTAAAATGGATATCATTTCGAAAGAGGATGGAGAGCTAATAGAAAAAACTCTTATAGAAATTTTAGAGAGTATCGAGAAAGGTGAGATTGAGTTTTGTACAACATATGAAGATATTCATATGAATATTGAGAAGATTTTGATTGATAGAATTGGGGATGTTGGAAAAAAGCTACACACTGGACGTAGCAGAAACGACCAAGTAGCTGTTGATATGAGACTCTTTGCAAAGGATGAAGTTAAAAAGATTCAATCGTTTCTTTTAGAGTTGATTGAGGTTACAACAGAGCTTGGAGAGAAAAATTTTGAGACGTATATGCCTGGGTTTACTCACCTTCAAAAAGCTCAACCCATCTCTTTTGGACACTATATGTTTGCATACTCAGAGATGTTTAAAAGAGACTTCAAGCGTCTAGAAAATGCTGCGGAACTTATGGATTACTCTCCTCTTGGAAGTGCTGCTCTTGCAGGAACAACTTATCCAATAGATAGAGAGTTCACAGCTGCAATTCTAGGTTTTAAAGGACCTACTTTAAACTCTTTAGATGGGGTTAGTGACAGAGATTATCTGATTGAGATTATGTCAGGGCTTTCTATAACAATGATGCATCTTTCTAGATTCTCAGAGGAAATCATAATCTATAGCTCAAATGACTATGGTTATATTGAGTTAAGTGACTCTTTCTCAACTGGAAGTAGTATCATGCCACAAAAGAAAAATCCAGATGCAGCTGAGCTAGTTAGGGGGAAAACTGGTAGAGTTTACGGGGATTTAATGGCACTTTTAACTACTATGAAAGGGATTCCTTTGGCATACAATAAAGATATGCAAGAGGATAAAGAGGCTTTCTTTGATGCTGTAGATACTGTCAAAGGATGTTTACAGGTGTTTATTGGAATGGTTAAAACTCTAAAAGTGAAAGATGAGGTTTTACTTTTAGCATGTAACGACGGTTTTATAAATGCGACTGACGTTGCTGACTATCTGACAGTGAGAGGAATGAGTTTTAGAGAGGCTTACAAAATAACTGGGGCAATTGTGAGTTACTGTATTGAAAACAACTTAAATCTAGAGACTCTTTCTCTAGAGAAGTATAAAGAGTTTTCATATATTTTTAGCGGGGATATATATGAAACTATAGCTATTAAAACGTGTGTTGAAAAAAGAAAGTCCTTAGGTGGACCTAGTAAAGATAGTTTACTATCTCATCTAGAAGATTTAAATAGATTTATTGCGGGGGCTAAAATAGATCTTATTAACTATAGATTAAACGATATCTTTTAAATAGTATATTTTAAGAAAAAGCTCTAGGGATATCAAAATCCCTAGAGCTTTTTTTAGTCTTTTTTCACTACAAACATCTTTGTCAATATGAATGTGAAAACTCCTAATAGAGGGCGGTGGTAGTTCATAAGACGGTTTATTTTCCTTACCCCATTTTAGAGTTATTTTCAAAATAACTAAAAAAAGTACAGAATAGAAAAAAGAGAGAAAATTTCTCTTCTCTCTAATCGTAAAGAATAGTCAGTTCTTTACTAAGTGCTATATCCTATTTTAATTTCTAGTATGCTAATTTAGTCAGCATAAAGAAAATCACGATAATAAATAACTTAGTCAAAGTTTCCACCCCCTTTCTGTTAGGGATAATTTTCTTTAATCTGGAATCTAGCACTTACTTATATTTTAGCATTAATTACAAAAAATAAAAAGAGCTTTAAAAGTTGACTAGACTTTAAAGCTCTTTCTCGGAAACTTGACATCTCCAATTATTTATTTATCGTTAACTAAAGTATACTATCTTTTTATATAAAAATCAACTTATACTTTTGATGCTACACTTCCTAAATGTAGTTTATTCAATTATAAATACTCCTACTTACCTAGTCGATTATATTATAACTATATTCTCTAATTTAGCTAACTGTTCTCTTTGAACCTCTAGTATCTCACCACGAAGAGTTATTGTTGAGCCGTACTCTTTTGATAAGATTTCAAAACTATCTTCTAAAACTGTTTTTACAGCAGACTCTTGAGAGTACGGAAAATCTATAACACAATACACTCTTTTTTCAACTGAAACTGTAGAGTTATCCAAACTATTTTGAAGAGCTTTATTATAAGTTTTAAAAGCTTCTCTCACCTCTAGCTCCTCATCAAATTGTATCTCTTTTGCTACTTTCTCACCTAGCTTTGTCAGCTCAAAATAGGTATGATTTCTATGTTTTGTTACAACATTATTCTCTTTCGTTTTATACTTCACCATTACATTTTGCACTCTTTGAAGAACTTTTTCTAAAACTAATTTTTTAACTGTATCTCTCACATCATTTTGATTCTCTAAAATTCTATTGGCCAACTTTGATATAAACGTCGGTCCTATTTTATATATCGTCAATATTATCTTCTTTTCTAAACTATTCATATGAACATCCTTTCTATTTTCTATACTTTAAATAAATATCTATTTTCGAATTTCCAGTAGGATTAAATAGAAGCTCTAGCTTCAAATTCTCACTTATAATTTCTAATGGCTTTTCGGATTTAATTGAAAATAACTGTTTTGCTAAGTTTGTATTATAATCCAATGTACTTATCTCTGGAAAATTAAGAGGATGAATCTCTCTATGGACAATTTTTCTAAAAACATCTATATTTTGAGCTTCGATTTCGTTGCTTTTTAACAAAACATAAAACTCTCCAATTTTATCACATAAAACCCCTTCTAATAAACTATCAAAATTTAATCCATACTTCTTTTTATTTTTTATAGTGAATAATACCTTAGCTTTTACATAGTCATAATTATGTAAACTCATAGCATCAAATAATAGATACGCTACCTTTTTTTTGTCTACTACATGATTCTTATATAATTTTAAAAATAATTTTGTATATATTTTCAATGTTTCAACTTTAGAGTTTTGAATATTAAATACTATACTCCAATTCTCCTCTATCTTTTTCATTGTAAATCCTATATTAAAATCTGTATTTTTATTTATATCCTCAATTAATGGAGTTAATACAAATCTTTTTAAATCATACAATCTCGAGTAACTTTCAATTGATATCAATTCCTTAAATTTTTCCACATCAATATCTAATGTATTTTTTAAAATATTTGTTTTTAACACTTTATAAAAAAATTCAATTGAAAATATATTTTTTAAAAACAGCGCTTCTCTTAATGAGTATTTAAAAACTTTCTCTTTATTTATTAAATAATCTACAAACTCTGAATTTAAGCTAACCTTAAATGAATCTTTTTGAAAAATTATACAATTAAAAAATGGACAATAAACCTTTTCTTTATCTTGCTCTATAAAAAATACCCCTTTTTTACCAAGTCTTTCTATAAAATTTTTCTTACAATTTCTCAATTTGGGTATCTCTATTTCATCTAAAAAAAACTCTAGCTTCTCTTTTTTTAAGTACTTCTCTATTAAAAGTTTTAAAATTATCTTTTCCTCTTTCAATAGTTGTGACGAAAATTCCAAAAAATATTTATTTTTCATAAAAATTTCACACTCTCCCCTTTTTAAAAATAACGAAAATTCTAATCTCTTTTTTTCAACAGTGAATCTTTTCGTGTTTATCATCAAATTTTACCATCTTTTTCCATATTTTTATACAACAAAAACGAAAAATAGAGACTTTGATTCGAAATTTGACATTATTTTTTAGATATCGTATCATTGTGACAATAAGACGTCAAATAAATTTTTTAGGAGGTTTTACTTTATGAAAAAAATATTACTGTTATGTGCTGCTGGAATGTCAACGAGCTTACTTGTTACAAAAATGAAAAATTCCGCTAAAGAGAAAGGAATCGAAGTAGAAATCGAAGCCTGCCCCGTAGAAAAATTTACAGATAAATTACCTGCATATGATATCTTTCTTTTAGGACCTCAAGTTAGATTTAAGCAAGATGAACTCAATTTAATCGCCAAAGAGCACAATAAACGAGTAGAAGTTATAAACATGATGGACTATGGAACTATGAATGGAAAAAAAGTTCTTGAAGATGCACTAAATCACTTAAAATAATCGGAGGTATACATATGGCTGCAATGGATCGTTTAAATAATATTTTAGAAAAACATTTTTTACCTATAGCTATGAAAATTTCATCACAGACACATATTCAATCTGTTAGAGATGGACTTACTTTATCAATGCCACTACTTATTGTTGGATCTATATTTTTAATTTTTGGTTTTTTACCTATCCCTGGTTATCCTGAATTTATGAGTAGCGTATTTGGACCACTTTGGAAAGCTAGAATTTTATATCCAGTACAAGTTACTTTTGATATTATGGCTTTATTTATTGCTATTGGAGTTGCTTATAGACTGGCCGAAAGAAGAAAAGTTGATCCTTTATCTTGTGCCGCCATATCTTTAACTGCATTCCTACTTTTAACTCCATTTAATATTGCTCATAAGTATAGCGATATTGTTTTAAATGTTAAAGGAATTGACTTAGATTTAATTGGAAGTAAAGGAATTTTTGTGGCTATTTTAACCGGTCTTTCTACTACTGAAATTGTTAAATTTGCAGTAGAAAAGAATTTAGTTATCAAAATGCCAGATTCTGTTCCTCCTGCTGTTAGTAAATCTTTCTCTGCTATTATTCCAGCTATGCTAGTTATACTATCTGGTTTAACTTTAAGAATTTTATTTGAAATTACACCATTTGATCATATTCATAATTTTATAATTACTATTATTGGAAAACCGTTAACTATTCTAGGCGGTTCTTTTATTGGAACTCTTCTAGCAGTTTTAGCAGCACAACTTCTTTGGTCTATGGGACTACACGGACCTAATATTGTTGGTTCTGTTATGACTCCTATTTGGCTAGGAATGATGGATCAAAATAGAATTGCTTTTCAAGCTGGAGAAGTCATCCCTAACATTTCTGGATCTAGCTTTGTTTTTTTAGCATCAAAATTAGGAGGCTCTGGATTAACTTTAGGACTAACTTTCTTTATGGCATTCTTTGCAAAGAGTAAGCAACTTAAAGAGATTGGAAAAATGTCTTTAGGTCCTGGAATTTTTAATATCAATGAACCTATTATTTTTGGTACGCCAATTGTTATGAATCCTATTTTAATTATTCCTTTTATCGTTGCTCCTTTAGTTACTACAACTATAACGTATTTCGGAATGAAATTTGGATTTATTGCTCTTACAAATGGAATTAATGTTCCTTGGACTTTACCCGCTCCTATCTATGGTTTCTTAGTTACTGGTGGACATATTTCTGGAGCTGTTATTGGAACTGTTGTTGTCCTTATCTCTTGTGTTATTTACTATCCGTTCTTTAAAATATATGATGCTCAAAAAGTAAAAGAGGAATGGTCTTTTGAACAAGAAGCAAAAAAAGATGAAGAAGAGATTGGAGAGTTTGAAACAATTTAAATAGGGAGGAGTGATTATGGATTTAGAAATGGCCGCTATGGGCTTAGTAGGAAATGCAGGTGAAAGTAGAAGTTTATCTTTCGAAGCTTTAAAGTTTGCTAAGAATGGCGAATTTGAAAAAGCTGAAGAACTTTTAAATGAAGCAAAAAAGTATTCATTAATGGCTCATGAAGTTCAAACAGAACTTATTTGTAAAGAAGCTGATGGAAATAAAGTTGAACTTGGTCTTTTAATGGTTCATGCTCAAGATCATTTAATGACATCTATTTTAGCAAGAGAACTTATACACGAATTAATTGAAATCTATAAAATAAAAAAATAAAACTTGGAGGAAATATTATGGATAAGAGATTAAAAATAGTTACAATTGGTGGGGGATCATCATATACTCCTGAAATCATTGAAGGTTTTATTAAAAGATATAAAGAATTACCTGTTAGTGAGCTTTGGCTAGTAGATATTGAAGAGGGTAAAGAAAAATTAGAGATTGTTGGAAATTTAGCTAAAAGAATGGTTGAACAAGCTGGATTAAAAGGTAAATTTGATATCCACCTTACTTTAGATAGAAGGGAAGCTTTAAGAGATGCTGATTTCGTTACAACTCAATTCAGAGTTGGACTTTTAGAAGCTAGAATCAGAGATGAAAGAATTCCTTTAAGATATGGAATGATTGGGCAAGAAACAAATGGAGCTGGTGGATTTACTAAAGCTTTAAGAACAATTCCTGTAATTTTAGATATTTGTAAAGACATAACTGAACTTTGTCCTAACGCTTGGCTTGTTAACTTCACAAATCCTAGTGGAATGGTTACTGAAGCTGTTATAAAATATTATCCAAATATCAAAATAGCTGGCCTTTGCAATGTTCCTATCGGAGTTAGAAAATCTGTAGTTGACGCATTAAAAGCTAAAGATGAAGAGGTTGAACTAATCTGTGGAGGATTAAACCACTTCTTCTGGGGAAGAAAAGTTTTACACAATGGTGTAGATAAAACTAAAGAAGCTGTAGCTGGAGTTTTAGCTGATCTCGAAAATACTCCTGCAAACCTAAGAACAAAAGAACCTTGGTTAAAAGATCAAATTATGGATTTAGGAATGATTCCATGTGGATACCATAGATATTACTATATGACTGATGAGATGTTAAGAGCACAAGTTGCAGATATTAAATCTGGAAAAGGAACTAGAGGAGAGCAAGTTAAAGTTGTTGAAAATGAGTTGTTCGAATTATATAAAGACCCTAACTTAAATATTAAACCTAAACAGTTAGAGCAAAGAGGTGGACAGTATTATTCTGATGCTGCTTGTGAGTTAATTAATTCTATTTATAATGATAAAGGAACTGTAATTGTTGTTTCAACTAAAAATAATGGTGTTATTGATTGCTTACCTGATAACTGTGCTGTTGAAGTTACTGCTAGAGTTTATAGAGATGGTATCAAACCATTCCCTCAAGATCCTATGCCTGTTGAAGCTAGAGGAATCTTACAGCTTATGAAATCATTTGAAGAGATGACTATAGAAGCTGCTGTTACTGGAAATTATGGAAAAGCTTTACACGCTTTAACTTTAAATCCTCTTGTTAATAGTGGTAATCAAGTAAAAACAATGTTTGACGAAATCATTAGAGAAAACTGGGATTTCCTTCCTCAGTTCCATCATGCTATATCTAGATATAAGTATTAATTTAAAAGGGCTATTGAAATAATAGCCCTTTTTCTATATCTTAGAATTCAATTGATTTAACTTTTTATATACAGACTCTTTTGAAGTTTTACTTATTCCATAACTATCTAGTTTCTCTTCTAACTCTTCTCTCGTTTTGACAACATCTTTATTCCACTCACCAAAAGCGATAACATTCAAAATCAAACTTTTAGGTCTCACCAAAACCTCTATCTCTTTTGTACTCAAAGCCCCTTTATCCACTTTAAAAATAGAGATATTTTTAAGCTCTTTTTCACTTTTTACTAACTTTTCTAACGTAGGAATATCTGTTGGTACCCACTCTAAGTTTTGCAACTCTTCTCTTTTTAACCACTTAAACTCTTGGTGTTCAACTAACTCAAAGTCAGTGAAATCTAAAATATCACAACTGTAAGTAGTTAGATTTATAATAAACTTTTCATACTCCTTCTCTACTACATCAAATAGTTCACCAACTTTGATAGAGATATTTAACTCCTC
The DNA here is from genome assembly GCF_000799075.1 of Cetobacterium sp. ZOR0034. Taxonomy (NCBI): domain Bacteria; kingdom Fusobacteriati; phylum Fusobacteriota; class Fusobacteriia; order Fusobacteriales; family Fusobacteriaceae; genus Cetobacterium; species Cetobacterium sp. ZOR0034. Next base: position 38,757 of record NZ_JTLI01000022.1, on the reverse strand, counting down.
CTCAATCTCTCTTCTCAAAGCCTCTTTCGGGTCCTCTCCATCCTCTATCTTACCACCAGGAAACTCCCATAACCCAGGAAATGTCTTATCCTCTGGTCTCATAGCACAAAATATCTCACCATTCTGATTCTCTAAAATTGCACCTACCACATAGATAGTTTTTTTCATATCTCTCTCCTATTCTCCAACTCTTTCTTTTCAGCAACTTCTAAGTAATTTTCTACTCTTTCTGTCAACTCAACATACATCTCTTTTGAAAGTGGACTTTCTAACTTCAACTTTGTTCTAATTGGTTTTTCACTACTATAATCTATAGTGTCACCTTTTCCTATATAGATATATGGCTGAATCTCTCCATCAATCTCTTTAATCTTTCTTAAAAATATATGTAAATTTATTCCTCTTTCTCTATTTCTAACTATATTTTGTCCTCTCTCACTCTCAACTTTTGTTGAGTTTGGACTCTCCCATTGGAAGTGATATCTATCCAATATCTTATCATTATACTTGATACTATCTTTTATATCCTCATCTTTATGCAACTCAACAAACAGGAAGTAATCATTTCCATTTGATAACAATCCACTTCCTCTAAAAGCACTATGTTTTTTTTCATAGTTACAAATTAGTGCAACATCTTTCATATTATAGTTTTCATACAATTTTAAAAATGGGAATCCATAATCTTTTTTACCAAAAATTTCTGAATACTTCAAAAGTCCATAGTCTAAAATCTGAAGAATATAATCTTTAACCTCTTTAGATTTTAAAACTTCTTTTAAAACTTCACTCATTTCAATAGAATCACCTTTTTTTAAGAATAAAGACTCACATCTTTTCAAATCACTAGAATCCGAATAATCTCCACATAAAAAATCTTTAGCATGGTTTAAAGTAACTTTTGTATGTTTCAAAGATATCACATCAATATATTTTCCTAAGATTTTTATCTCATCCTCTTTTAATAACTCACCCTTTGATATAATCTCGTGAGCTATTGCGAACTCATACACTCTTTTTATAGGTAACATTCTTTCAAACTCTCTTATAACTATCTTTTGTGTCTCATTTATACCAAAAGTTTTTTCATCTATTTTTTCTAAAAAATCCAAGTATGATTTTACTTTTAATTTTTGAAGTTTTGAATACTTATAAAAATTTGGAGCTTCCTCATACTGAGTGAAGTTTATTGGCATTGGAACTCTACCTTGTAAAATATCTTTAAACTCTTTATACTCCTCTTTCAGATATTTTAAACTATTAAAATTCTCATTATCAAGCTGTTTTAAAATCTCCTCTTTACAAATCTCATCCATTTTTATATGAACAGACTTTGATAAATTGTCAAAATCTCTTTTTACAGCAATCTTTACACTCTCTTTATCATAGCCTTTTTTACCAATCAAAGCCAAAGCTATTAAAAAAGCTCTTGAGTGATTTCCTATAAAATCTATAACTGTTAAAAACTCTTTATTTTCAAAGTGTCTCAGACCTCTTCCAAGTTGTTGAGTGAAAATAATTGGTGAAGCTGTTGGTCTTAACATTAAAATACTGTTTATACACGGAATATCTACTCCTTCATTGAATAGATTTACCGTAAATATAACCTCTAAATGATCACTTTCTCTAAAACTTTTTAAGATTTGATCTCTAGTATCCTTACTGTCTGTTCCTGTAATTGAAACAGCCTTTATTCCCTTTTGAACAAACTGACTAGCCATAAACTCTGCATGTTCTACTGAGATACAAAATCCTACTGTCTTTCTTTTCTCCCCGCTATATCCATAGAAATTCATTTTCTCTATTATAAAATCAACACGTCTCTCTGTATTCAAAACTCTAGCAACTGCCGATATATCATTTAAATCCACCTTTGATAAATCAACTTCCTCTATATCTTTTATCCCATAATAATGAAATGGTACAACTAGTTCTTTATCCAAAGCTTCCTGTAAACGTATCTCAACAGGAACATTCATATCGAAAACTTCATATATATTTCCACCATCACATCTCTCTGGTGTAGCTGTTAATCCTAACAAAAACTGAGGCTTAAAATAATTCAAAATAGGTTCATAACTCTTCGCTGTTATATGATGAGCCTCATCAACTATTATGTAATCAAACTCATTTTCATGAAATTCAGAGTATCTTAAACTCAAAGTTTGAACTGTAGCAAAAACATAATCTCTATCACTATTTTTAAAATTCCCTGTGAACTTCCCCATAGTTTTATTCGGCAAAACCTTTTTAAAAGTAGCTATAGCGGAGTTTAATATCTCCTCATTATGAACAACAAAAAGAAGACGTTTAGCTTTAAACGCCCTCACATCAAAAGCTCCTAGATAAGTTTTTCCTGTTCCTGTGGCTGCGATACACAGTGCTCTTTTCTCTTTATAAACCCTTAAATCCTCTAAGTTTTTTAAGGCTTCTTTTTGCATATAATTCGGTTCTATCTCGCATTCGTTATAGATTCCAAACTCATGATCTTCAGCTGCCATTAGATACTCGTTTTTCTGAACTTTTTTTACAATCTTCTCTTGCTTTTTAACATATGAAACTATATATGGATTTACATTTTCGACTGCTTTTTCCCAAAGGTAATTGAACTCATTTAATATTCCAGTTATAAATTCACTTCCTTTAGGAGTTACTACTCCTGTATTCCACTCTATATTACTTTTAAGACCACTTTTTGTGAGATTAGATGAGCCTATTATCGCTTTATAGCTATTTTCATATTCAAACACATACCCCTTTGTATGAAAGCCTTCCATCTTATCGCTATCAAAAAATTTCACTTCTATATTTTTAAATCTTTTTAGGTATTGGACTGCTTTAATTTCTGTAAAATGTAGATAGTTTGTTGTTAAAATTCTACCTTTAATCTCTGAATTTTCTGTTTTTTTCAAAACATCTAAAAGTATTTGTACTCCCGCAAAATTTATAAATGCAACTGAAAAGAAAAACTCTTTTGCATCTTGAAACCCCTCTTCTAAATATCTATATAAATTTTTATTGTTCTCAAAATTAGTATTACTTATAAATTCATATTTCATAGTATCCCCCAACTATTCTCTAGTTTTTATAAACTCTTCCAAATCCTCTGAATAACTTTGAAGTATATCTTTTCTTAGCTCATTCAGTTCCATATATTTTTTTAAAACTAAAACTTCGAACTTCTGTCTTTCAATGATATTGTTGTCTAAAATTACAATTCCATTTCTTATTACTTCATTTTGAAAAACAGTTGAAGATTCTTTTAAATCAATTAAATCTATCTCTTTATTTACTTTAGATGATATCTCCTGAGCTTTCATAAAAATATCATATCTTTCAAATTTTTTCTCAGATAAAAAAGCTATATCTATATCGCTTTCTTTATGTGTTTTATCACTTGCATACGAACCAAATATATAGACTGTATAACATTCAAACTCTTGTAAAGAATTAATTATCTCACTTATTACAACTTTATCCATACTCTATCCTTCCAATATCTTCTGAGCTAATCTTAAAGAATCCATCAAATGATTTTCAATTATTTTTTGTAAAATCTCTATATTCAAACTTTGATAATCATGAACCGCTATATTTCTAAATCCTACCATTCCTTGAAGATCTAAAGATAATTTTTTATCAATAACTTCATTTTTTTGAAGTATTTCAAATGTTTGTTTACTTGTTTGAGGGAGTTCTAATTTTTTTATTTTTATGTAATGCATACCTAAATCTAAAGTTGCTTCACACATTCTTTGCAAATTCAATATTATAGAATCTTGTTTTGTATAATTTTCTAAATTATTAAAATCATTAGAATATTCTTCCTCTATTCTTTTTATACATCTTTTTATCGTTTCAACTTTATTAATTATAACATCATCTCTCAATTCGATCCGCCCCTCTCATTTTTTCTTATAGTTTATCATTTTCTATTATTCATGTAAACTGAACTGTTAGATTCAAAAAAATCTCTTGCCTTAAAGCCAACTCTAAGTTGTATACTGTGGTATCTTATTTTAGGAGGTCAAAATGGAAAAAATACTATTTTTAAATGGAAGTCCAAGATTAAAAGGAAATACTCATTTTGCTCTAAAAACTTTAGAGGAGCAAATTGATAAAACAAAGAGTGAAGTTGAATTTATTGATGTGACGAAGTTCAACGTAGCTGGCTGCATAGCTTGCGACTCTTGCAAAAGAAACAATGGGAAATGTTTTATGAGTGATGATACTAACGAGTTAGTTCAAAAGATTGTTGATGCAGATACTCTTATTTTTGGTTCACCTGTATACTGGTGGGGAATCTCAGCTCAACTGAAAGCTCTAATCGATAAGATGTATTCAAAAGCTCACGGCACTGAATTAACTGATAAGAAAAAAAGAGTTGGACTTATCTCTGTTGGTGCTGACGAAATCGGTGCTGAACAGTATAGAATTATCTCTTCACAGTTCAGATGTATCTGTGAATACCTTGGATGGGAATTCTTTATCGATGAAGCTATCTCAGCTCACAATCCAAACGACTTATCAACTCAAAATGAAACTCGATCTCTTTTAAAAGAGCTTGGAGAATCACTTAATTGACACAATAAAAGAGCTATCCGTCAAAAACGAATAGCTCTTTTTTCTATTTCATTATATTTTCTCCAGCTCTTTTTCCAAAAACAATTATTTCTGTTATGGCATTTCCACCTAATCTATTTGTTCCGTGAAGACCTCCAACAATCTCTCCTGCTGCAAACAGACCCTCTATAGGCTGAGCCTTTTTATCTAAAACTTGTCCCTTTGTATTCACACGAACTCCACCCATCGTATGATGAACTGCAGGTGCAACTTTCTGGATATAAAATGGTCCTTTTTCTATTGATAGCAATGTTCCTCTTCTATTAAAATCTAAATCCTTTTTATTTTGAACAAAGCCATTATATTTAGATATTGTTTTTAAAAGATTTTCTTCATCTATATTCATAACTCTAGCAATCTCTTCTAAGCTATCAGAAATAGCTATCAGATTAGAATTTTTTAGTCTTTCAACTTCCTCTTTATTCTTACTAACATAGTTTGTTATACTCTCTATTTCCTCTCCCCAAACTAGATACCCCACACCATTTTCCTGTTTTAATATAGCTTCTGAAACCGTATCTCTTCTTTCAAGCTCCTCAACAAATCTATCTCCAAATTTATTAACTAGTATAGCACCATCGAATCTACTTCCACCAACATGAGAAAGCTCTCCAGTTTCTGGATTTGATATAGGGAACGTCTGAATATATTCCATCTGAACAAAATCAGCATCTACCTTTTCACACATCAAATGTCCGTCACCAGTTATTCCACTAATATTTGTAGTTTTATACCTTTCATCTAAACTTGGATTATATTTTTTTCTCAACTCTACATTTCCACTAAAACCACCTGTAGCTAAAATAACACCTTTTTTAGCCATGAACTTAACCTCTTTTTCATCAATACTTGATAAAACCCCAACAACTCTTTTATTTTCATCTGTTATTAACTCTTTTGAACGAACTGCCGTTCTAATATCTACACCTAGCGAAATTGCTTTAGCTCTAAGTTTAGCAATCAGTTCAATTGCATATTTACCTGAAAAAACAGCTGCTCTTGGCACCGAATGTCCTCCAAAGTGTATAAGTTCATCTTTAAAAGAAACCTTAATCTCATCTTTTAGCCATCTATATGTAGGTAAAGCTTCATTTACAAAGATATCTAAAAGTTCTAAAGAGTTTTCATTATCTCCGCCAGAAAGAATATCCTTTCTATAAAGTTCTATTGAATCTTGGATATCTTTTTCAATTTGAGCATCGTTCCCCGGAATATTTATTCCTCCCATTGAAATCAAAGTATTTCCACCTATAGATGACATCTTTTCCAATAAAACGACTTTAGCTCCTTTAGATGCTGCTGAAATAGATGCTGATAATCCAGCTCCTCCTGCTCCCACTATAACAACATCAAAATTTTCAACTGGTTTAATCAGCTTTCTACTACCACCATCTCCTATTTTCACTAAATTCTCTGCTTCAAGCATTTGAATCTCAAGTTTATCAATGTTTTCACCGGCTTCAATCAAAGCATTTTCTCTATTTCCAGCTCTATATCTTATAGTTATATATTCACTTTTTTCAGTTTTTTGAATTTTTTCCAAATTTTTTAAAAAACCTTCATTTTGAAAAAGTAAAAATTCGCTTATTTTTTCAGTCGTATCTTTAGTAAAATTTAAAAATCTAAACTTTTTTCCTAAATAAGCATTTCCACATTCAACTGATGCTTCAATAATTTTGTAAATATCAAAAATAGAGTTGTTCAGATTTTTATTTGTGATAGTGTCTAAATTATAAATAAACTTTTCAGGTAAACACTTTAATACAATCTTATCCACTTCTAAATATGAAAATTCATCTAATAGATTTTGTAATCTCATCTTACTCTGTTTTAATTCCTCTATCTCCCTATCGATATCCTCTATTTTCTTTCGATAAGTAGTAAAAAAACTATTCATCTCTCTCGAGCTCACCTGCTCGAATCTATTTTTAATCTCCTCTAAAGAAAATCTGTTATCTTTCAAAGTGATTATATTTTTTAATTTTAAAATTTGATACTCACTGTAGTATCTATAACCATTACTTTTATCCACATAATCTGGCTTCAAAATGCTATTTTCATCATAGTATCTCAATGTTTTATTAGAAAGTCCTGTTATTTTAGATATCTCACCGATGGAATAGAACTCTTTTTTCATAACTTTTTTCCTCCAAAAACTTATTCTACAAGAAAAGTATAAACTATACCCTAAGGTCAATGTCAACTTTTAGTTATTTCAATCTTTCAACTCACTTTTTAACAACTCTGTAAACTCTCTTATATCATTCATTAAGTTAACTTCTGGATTACATTTCAAAACCATACCATCTAAATACATAAGACTTTTAATAACATGAAACATCCCCTCTTCAAACTCCATCCCAGAATTTATAGATAACTTTATTGTCTCCATCATACGTTTTGTTAAGCTCACATCTGAAACACTGCTATCTTTAAAATCACTGTAAAGAGCTTTAAATTTTTCTAAGAATTTTTCAAAATCTTTCTGATTCAACCTCTTCTCCGACATCTCATTTAAATAAAAAGCTGATTTATCATAATTGTATCTCGAAAGATAGTAGAAAAATCCAAATAACCCTTTTCTCAGTTTAGACTTTACTTTACCTATAGTTGAGCAATCAATTAAAGTTATCTCACCATTTTCATTTAAAATAATATTTCCGGGATGTAAATCTCCATGAAAAACTCCTAACTTAAACATAAAAAATGTATGATATTTAAAAAGCTTCAACAACTCAGAATATTTCAATCTTCCCTCTTTCAGAAGTGTATTAAAACTTTCTCCCTCTATAAATTTAGAGACAATAACCCTTTCACAACATAAAGATTCTACAAAACTTGAAAAATACAAATCTTTCAAATCAAATTTTTCACTATTTTCATTTTTTAATCTTCTAAGATAATTAGCACCTTCGACCTCATTTAAAAAATGGAGCTCTTTTAAAGTCCCCTCCTCTATGTTTTCTAAAACTTCCAAAGGATTAAAAACCTTTTTCAATTTTGGATAGAAAAACAGTAAAATATTCGCTATTTTTTTTGCATTCTCTATATCTTTTAAAAAGCTCTCTTTAAAATTCTCCTTTCGAATTTTTATAGCTACTTTTCTATCTTCTTTATCATTCCCTCTTAAATACCCAATGTGAACTTGACCTATAGAAGCCGACGAAAATGGTAAGTTTTCATAAGATTCTAAAGCATCTAAAATCCATTTATCCTTATCAATTGCTAAATCTATCTCTCGCTTTTGAGCAGCATAACTATACTCGTAAAGCTTAGATAGATAAACGCAGGTTTTCTCATCTATAAAGTCAGCTCTCAAAGCGTAGTATTGAGATATTTTAACAGCCAACAAGCCCATCTCCTCTATCTCCTCTAATCTAGGCGGTTCATTTCTATGAATTTTATATATCAATCTTATCAACTTTAAACTTTTCATTTTCTTCTCCTCTCTCCTATTTTTTCTTTGTTATACAAAAAAAGAGAGGTTAAACCTCTCTTTCATCGCTCTTATTTTGTAATATAGTTATTTACATTGTTGTAACATATATTTTGAACCATTTTCCCTAACTTTTCAATATCGTTTGGAACCTCTCCGTTTTCAACCCACTCAGCAAGTAGGTTACAAAGGATTCTTCTGAAATATTCATGTCTTGTATAAGATAAGAAACTTCTTGAATCTGTTAACATTCCAACAAATCTTGAAAGTAAACCTAGATTAGCTAAAGCCGTCATCTGCTTTATCATTCCATCCTTTTGATCTAAGAACCACCATCCAGATCCTAATTGAATCTTACCTGGGATTCCCCCTCCTTGGAAACATCCAATTAAAGTTCCTAAAGCTTCATTTTCTCTAGGATTTAAGTTATATAAAATAGTTTTAGGTAACTCATCTGTATCATCTAAAGTATCTAAGAAGTGAGATAACGCCTGCACAAAAATGTCATCAGCTATACAATCAAACCCTGTATCAGGACCTAATTTTTTATACATTCTAGTTGAGTTATTTCTGATAGTTCCCATATGAAGCTGCATTATCCAACCTCTTTTGTTATACTCTTTTCCTAGGAATAACATTATAGCTGTTTTAAACATCTTAACTTCATTTTCTGTTAACTCTTCACCAGCTAATCTCTTTTTAAATATATTCTCTACTTCCTCATCAGTTCCTAATAAAAATACAATCGGATCTAATGCGTGGTCAGAAACTCTACATCCAACCTCATGGAAGAACTCAACTCTCTCTGCTAAAGCCGACTTAAACTCTACTACAGTATCAATCTTCTTTCCGTGTAATGTTTCTAACGTTTGAAGCCAAGGCATGAAATCCTCTTTATCTATTCTAACACCTTTGTCAGGTCTAAACGTTGGATTTACAACTACATCAAAACTATCATCTTTTTTTATAGCTATATGATACTCTAAAGAATCGATTGGATCATCTGTTGTACAGATAGCTTTTACATTTGCTCTTTTTATTAAAGATCTTGCTGTAAAATCATCTTTTGCTAACATCTCATTTGTCTTTTCCCAAATCTCTTCAGCTGTTTCCTTCGAAAGGATTGTATCTATTCCAAAGAATCTTTTAAGCTCTAAGTGTGTCCAGTGGAAAAGTGGATTTCCATAACACTCATCTATCGTTTCAGCCCATTTTAAGAACTTCTCTTTATCCTCTTTAGCTCCAGTAATGTATTCCTCATCAACACCGTTACTTCTCATAGCTCTCCATTTGTAGTGATCTCCACCTAACCAAATTTCAGTTATTGATCTATATTTTTTATCCTCGAAAATCTCTTTCGGATTTAAATGACAATGGTAATCGTAAATTGGCATATCTTTTGCATAATCATGATATAACGTTTTAGCTATATCGTTAGTTAATAAAAAATCTTCACACATAAATTGTTTCATATTTTTTCATCTCCCATTTTAAATTAATCTTTATAAAGTAACCCCGGATTTAAATATTGCAATCTCTTGGAACCTATTTAATTCATTGTTTACTTTTTTCCCATTTATTACTTCAACTATGTAGTCTATAAATTCATTTAGTAGCTCATCCATAGTTATATCCTCTGATACCAATCTTCCTGCATCAAAGTCTATCCATCTTTTCTTTTTATTATATAACTCACTATTTGTAGATATTTTAACTGTTGGAACATATCCACCATATGGATTTCCTCTTCCCGTTGTAAATAAAACCATATGACAGTTTGCTGCTGCTAGTGCTGTTGTTGCAACTAAATCGTTTCCTGGAGCACTCAGCAGATTTAACCCCTTCTCTTTTAAAGTTTCTCCATATCTAATTACATCTACAACCTCTGACTTTCCAGATTTTTGAGTACAACCTAGTGATTTATCCTCTAAAGTTGTAATCCCTCCTTTTTTATTTCCAGGTGATGGATTCTCATATATCTCTTGGTCATTTTTTATAAAATACTCTTTAAAATCATTTATTAAAGAAACACATCTATTAAAGACATCCTCATTCTTACATCTTTTCATAAGTAGCGTCTCTGCCCCAAACATCTCAGGCACCTCTGTTAAAACTGTAGTTCCACCTTGAGATACGATATAATCCGAGAACTCTCCTAACATTGGATTTGCAGTTATTCCAGATAACCCATCTGAACCTCCACACTCCAATCCAAAGTTTATCTCCCCTAAATTAGCCTCTTCTCTTTTATCATTTAACATATTCTCATAAAGTTTTAGAAGAATATTTTTTCCCTCTTCTACCTCATCCTCTACATCTTGAGAAACTAAGAATTTAACTCTATCAGTGTCATACTCTCCCAAAGTTTTTTGGAACTCAGCAACCTGATTGTTTTCACATCCTAAACCTAAAACTAATACTCCACCTGCGTTTGGATGTTTAACTGTATTTTGAAGAATTGTTCTTGTATTTAGATGATCCTCTCCCAATTGAGAGCAACCATAGTTATGTGTTAAAACATTTATATTGTCGATTTTTAAATCTCCAATCTCTCTTAAAAGATCCTCTTTTATACGTTGAGCTATTCCGTTCACACAACCTACAGTTGGAACTATCCAAAGCTCATTTCTAATTCCCACATCTCCATTTTTTCTTTTATAAACATCGATTTTTCTTTCAGATGTCTTTAGAATTTTTTCACAAAACTCAGGAGAATAGCTGTAGTTATTCAAATCCTTCAAATTTGTTTTTGTATTGTGAGTATGTACCCACTCTCCCATTTTTATATCTAAAAGTGCATGACCAATTGGCATTCCATACTTTATTACATCTTCATCTTGAGCGATATCTTGAAGGGCAATTTTATGCCCTTTCAATACATCCTCTAATACTGTAATCTCTTTATCTTCTAAAACTATTTTCTCATCTTTCGAGTAATCTCTTAAAACTATTAAGACATTATCTCTTTCATTTATTTTTATAAACTCTTTCATTATTTAACCTCTTTTAAAGCTTTTGCAACTCCAACCTTGTCTATATTTTCTAAGTATTTAGCTACTAAATCAGTCATACCTTCTACTGCATTTAAATCAGTATCCCAGTGACTCTCTAATCCTAAAACTGTTTTTGCAATCTCATTGTAGTTATTCGTTTTCCATAACTCTTTATACATATCTAAGTGATGTCTATCATCTCTTAATTGGATAGCATCTCCATTCTCTCTAACACCTTTGTAGAATCTGATCAGTGCAGCTAATGAGAATAAAAGCTTTTTAGATAATTTTCCTGTTCTGCTATTTAACTCTAAAACTTGTGGTAAAATTCTAGATTTATATTTTGCCATTGAGTTTAATGAGATATCCATTAACATATGTTTTACGTATGGATTTTTGAATCTGTTTATAACAGCGTCTTTAAACTCCTCTAACTCTTTTTTATCCATATCTAAAGCTGGAATAATCTCCTCATCGATAGCTGATTCGATAAACTCTCTTAAATCATCATTTTCCATAGCTTCTCTAACTGTATCTATTCCGTATAAATAAGCCACTGGAACCATCGCAGTATGAGCACCATTTAAAATTCCAACTTTTCTCATTTTATATGGCTTTAAGTCATCAACTATTAGAATATTTAAATTTAATCCTTCTAATTTTAACTCTTTAGTTAATATATCTTTTGGTCCTTGAATTACAAATAGATAGAAGTATTCTCCTGTTGTTATAAAGTTATCAGAGTATCCTAACTCTTTTTCTAACTCCTCTTTCTCTCCTCTTGGATATCCAGTTACTATTCTATCAACTAGTGTAGAACACCAGATATTTCCATTGATTAACCAGTTTGTGAACTTTTCTCCTAAGTTCCAAAGTTCAGCATATTTTAAAACAACTCTTTTTAACTCTTCCCCGTTATAGTCAATTAACTCACACGGTAGTAAGATAAATCCTTTTGTCATATCTCCATTGAAAACAGTGAATCTTTCATGAAGTAGTCTTGTTAATTTTGCTGGGAATGTAGCTTGTGGTTCATCGTCATATTTATCTTCTGAACTGAAAGTGATTCCAGCTTCTGTAGTATTTGAAACGATAAATCTCATATCCTCATTATGAGCTAACTGTAAATACTCTTTAAAGTTTTTGTAGATAGGAATCTCTCTGTTAATTGATGAGATAACTGTATAGTCTTTTACAACTTGTCCACTTTCATTTATTCCTCTGATTATTGCTGTATAAAGTCCATCTTGAGTATCTAATAAAGGAACTGCATCAAAATCGATTGGTCTTACTACGGCAACACCTGCATTTAAATCTGTATTTTTATTGATTATATCTAACTGCCAGTCAAAGAAACATCTTAAAAAGTTTCCCTCTCCAAATTGAATTACCTTTTCCGAATATTTAGGTAAATTTAGCTCTTTTCTTGTTAACATAACTCTCTCCTTTTCTTGTGATATATCACTATTATATTACGAGTATATTATATTTTGTAGGAAAAAGCAAGTTTTTTTAATAAAAAATAATCTCTATTTATTTTTTTTGTTCTCAAAAAGAACATTTTTTGTTTAGTATTGGTTTTTTATAAAAAATATTATATAATATATGTATAAAAAAATAGGGAGTTATATTTATGAAAAGTTTAAAAGAGAAGGCTTACGAAGAGATTAAAGAATTAATTATTTCTGGTAAACTAAAAACGAATGAACGAATTGATGAAGATTTTTTATCTAAATCACTACAAGTTAGTCGTACTCCTGTTAGAGAAGCTATCAACAAACTCGAACAAGAGGGATGGATTAGTATCGTTCCTAGAAAAGGGATGTTTGTTAAAAATATTTCAATAAAAGAGATCAACGACATTTTTCAAGTTAGAAGCAACTTAGAACCTATCATACTCAAAATGGCTTTTTTCAAAATTGATAAGAATTATCTTTTAGGTTTAAAAAATAAATTTTTAGAATTTTCAAGTAAAGAGATTTTAACGTCTGAAGAGAAACAAAGTCTTGATAACTTAGATAATGAGCTACATATTTTTATTCTTAAAAATTGTGCTAATGACTATATTATCAAGATGATGGAAAATGTTTACGAACATAATATGAGAATTAGAAATTTAAGTCCTCAACCTCCTATTAGAAGATTTGAGGCAATAAAAGAGCATATGAATATCATTGATTTTATTTTAAATGACAATTTAGATGCAGCTATTGAAGAGTTGAAAAATCACAATTTAAAAGCTAAAGAAGGATTTTTCTACAGTTTAATTGACTAACGGAAAACAAAAGTAAATCAAAAAAGGACCGAAAGGTCCTTTTTAATTATACTATCTTACTAACCATCCACCATCTATCGCTAAGATGTGTCCGTTTATGTAATCTGCCGCTTTTGATGATAAGAACACCGCTCCTCCAACTAAGTCAGAAGTTTGTCCCCATCTTCCAGCTGGTATTCTTCCTAAAATCTCATCATTTCTCTTTTGATCAGCTCTGATTGGTGCTGTATTTGCTGTTTCAATATATCCAGGTGCAATTGCATTTACTTGGATATTATCTACTGCTAACTCGTTTGCAAATGCCTTAGTTAATCCTGCAACTCCATGCTTACTTGCAGTGTAAGATGGAACAAACTTTCCACCTTGGAATGATAACATTGAAGCTATATTTATTATCTTTCCTCCACCTTGCTTTTTCATCTCAATAGCTGCCATTTTACTTAAGTAGTAGATTGATGATAAGTTTAAATCGATAACTTGTTGCCAGTCTGAGTTAGGTCCCTCTAATAGTGGTGATCTTTTGATTGTTCCTGCGTTATTTACTAAAATATCAACTCTTCCAAAAGCTTCGATACATTTAGATACAGCTTCCATCGCTACATCCTCTTTCGATAAATCTCCAGTTGCGTAAGCTACCTTTCTTCCAAGTGCTTCAACCTCTTTTATCATATTTTCCATATTATCATCATTATATGTAAAGATGAATAGATCTGCTCCTGCTGCTGCTAACCCCATTGCAAGTGCGTTTCCGATTCCTACGTTTCCACCAGTTACCATTGCAACTTTTCCTTCTAAATTAAACATATTTAACATTTTTCCCTCCTAAATTAACCTAACGATGTCGTATAATCTTTTTATTTTTTTATTTAATTATTATCTTACTTGATTTCGTTCATTGGAACATGGTCCATATCTGTGAACGTTTGGTTTTCTCCAGCCATTCCCCAGATGAATGTGTAGTTCTTTGTTCCTACACCTGAATGGATTGACCAAGATGGAGATATTACAGCTTGCTCATTAGCCATTACAATATGACGAGTTTCATTTGGTTGCCCCATTAAGTGGAATACTCTTGAGTTCTCATCCATATCGAAGTAGAAGTAAACCTCCATTCTTCTTTCGTGAGTGTGACAAGGCATTGTGTTCCACATGTTGTTTGGATCAAGTTCAGTCATTCCCATTACAAGTTGACATGACTTACACACAGCTGGATGAACATATTGGAATATAGTTCTCTTATTTGAGTTTTCTAAATCTCCTAATTGAACTTTATTAGCTGTTGTTCTATCTATCTTTACGATTGGATATGTCACGTGTGCTGGTGATGAGTTGATATAGAACTTTGCAGGGTTATCTTTACAATTAGAAGTAAATGCTAACTCCTTGCTTCCCATACCTACATATAATCCATCTTTTGCTTCCATATTATATTCAACACCGTCGATAACTACTTTTCCAGCTCCTCCAACGTTGATTATTCCTAGCTCTCTTCTCTCTAAGAAGAATTCAGAACCTAATTCTTTACATCCTTCTAGTTTCACTTCAGTTTCTATCGGCATAATTCCACCTGCTATCACTCTATCAACATGAGAGTACACAAGATTAACTTCATCAGCAACGAAAACTGTTTCCATTAAATAGTGCTTTCTTAACTCCTCTGTAGTATAGTGCTTTGAATCCTCAGGATGATTTGCATATCTTACATCTAACTTCATTTTTTACACTCCCTTTTATCTTTTAATTTAGTCTTATTTTACATTAAAATAATGTGAAAACTCCCCATTTATTAACTCTTGTAATCTATTTATTCCACTGTTAAGGTGAGCCTTTATAACCTTTTCAACTTTCTTAACATTTTTTTCCTTTATTATTTCTACTAGCATTTTATGATCCTCATAAATAGCATCAAAATTTCTAACCCCAATAATATCTAGCATTTTGAATCTCTTATAGTGAATCTGTGCTTTTTCTATCTGCTCCCAAACAAATAGTTTATTTGTTGCTGCAAACCAAGCTTTATGGAATTCACAATCTAACTCATAAAACTCTTTTGGTTCAAACTCTCTTTTTAGCAATAACTCTTGAAGCTTTAAATTATACTCCATTTGAGCTATAAATCTATCATCTAAAATCTCTATTACATCTTTTATAACTTGTAACTCTATGACTATTCTCATGTAGATACTTTGCTTTATTATATCCATATCTAATAAGCTTACGTAACTTGATTTGAATGGGACACTTTCAATTAAACCTGCTGAATTCAGTTTACTTAAAATATCTCTACTTGGAGTTCTTGAAACTCCATATTTTGTACTTATTTCCTGTTCAGTTATAACTTGACCTGGTTTATATTCTAAATTCATTATTTTTTCTTTTAACTCTTCATATATATTTTCTGTATTATTTTTTGTCGACATTTTTTACTCCTTAATACTCTTCATTAAATTAAACAATCGCTATAATTGTATACGATTTTAAATTTAGTATACAATTATACAGTGTGTTTGTCAATTATTTTTTCAATAAAAAAAATAAATCACATCTCAAAAAATTGTTCTATTTTAGTTTTTTTTAAACAAAAAAAGAGTGGTTATCCACTCTTTAAATTAATATTTATATCTATCTATTGCATTATGGAATTTCGGTAAATAATCCCAGTTCTCTCTAATTATTTCATCTAAAATAGTCTTTGCAACTGCTCCGCTCGTAACTAAAGGATTTATTGTTAAAGCTTGAAGTGCTTTCCCATAGTTTCCTGTAACAGCAGCCTCTATTGTCAATTGCTCAAAGTTTTTCATAAGTTGTAAAATCCCTCTAGCTTCTAATGGCATAGGTTTTTGTGGGAACGGCTTAACTCCATCCTTGTACACTTTTGCAGATACCTCTACTGCACATCCTTCTGGCAAACAATCAATTAGACCATTCTCATTTTTAGTTGAAACAACTATTACTGTTCCTTTATCATTGTATATTGAATTTATCAATTCACAAGCTGCATCAGAGTAGTATTGTCCTCCTCTTTGCTCTAACTGTTTTGGTTTAACATTTAGTTCAGGGTCTTTATATAATTCAAATAACTCATTCTCTACTTTTTTAACTTGCTCTCCTCTTGTTCCTTTTCCACTTCTTATCTCTTCTAATTGATCTGCTAGCATCTCATCTGTTAAGTAGTAATATTTATGATATGCACAAGGAATCATTCCTAAATCCATAATTTGCTCTCTAATCCAAGGTTTTCCATGTCTTAAGTTCGCTGGTAGGTTTTCAATATCTGTAAGTATCTTTCCTAACGCTTCCTCTGTTCTATCTACTCCATTATGTAAAACTTGTCTTCCCCAGAAGAAGTGATTTAATCCTCCACATACTAACTCTATCTCTTCATCTGGAACTCCTAATGCATCAGTTACAGATTTTCTAACTCCAATAGGTACATTACAAAGTCCTGCTACCTTTATATTAGGATAGTATTTTAAAACTGATTCTGTTACCATTCCACTTGGATTTGTAAAGTTTACTAACCACGCATCTGGACAAAGCTCTGTCATATCTTGACAAATATCTAAAATTACAGGAATTGTTCTTAAAGCTTTAGCAAACCCTCCAGCTCCATTTGTTTCTTGTCCTATCATTCCATATCTTAAAGGAATTCTTTCATCTCTTATTCTAGCTTGTAATAATCCTACTCTGAATTGTGTTGTAACAAAATCTGCATCTTTTAAAGCTTCTCTTCTATCAAGAGTCAAATGTACTGACATCTTATCAGCTAATCCAGCTTGTTGAACCATTCTTTTTGCTAAATTTCCAACAATTTCTAACTTATCTTTTCCATCCTCTATATCAACTAGCCAAAGCTCTTTTATTGGTAGTTCATTGTATCTTTTTATAAAACCTTCAACTATCTCTGGAGTGTATGATGATCCCCCACCAATTGTAACTATTTTTACTGGCTTTTTCATAATTTTGTTCCTCCTATGTTTTAAATTCTATATTTTATATTTAACTTTTTAATTATAACTCACTTAATAATGATTCTAAGCTTTCCTCTTTTTCAACCTCATTTTCAGATGCAGCTAATTGAGCATCATAGATTTTAAAGAACGGATAAAATACTACTACTGATAACAAAATACTAAATACTCCTAACAAAGCTGTTGAAACAGAGAATCCTGCTGATAAAAATCCTGCAATCACAGGTGGTGTTGTCCAAGGTACCATTGAGAATGGTATTTTTACAATATCCCATTTCATTAAGAACCAACTTATTAATGTTATTAAAAGTGGATTTAAAATAAACGGAATCATAAGTAGTGGATTCATCACTATAGGTGTACCAAATATTACAGGTTCATTTATATTAAATAACGATGGTGTTATTGATAACTTTCCAACCTCTTTTAACTGCTTCGAACGAGCTCTAAACAGCATTAGAAGTACAAATCCAATTGTAGAACCACTTCCACCTAACTTCATTGTCATATCTCCAAAAGCTGCACTTGAGATTATATATCCATTTGAATACAGATTTTCTATTCCTGCAGCCGCTAAAGAAGCGTTATGCATAGTATTTTCCAACCAAATAGGGTCCATTATTCCAGATACTATAGTTGCCCCATGAATCCCTGCACACCATAATATAGTTGTTAAAAGTACTACCATAATTTGTCCAGGCAAAGATGCACTTGCAAATCTTAAAGGTGTTCCTACTAAAATTGTTATCATGTCGTGGAAGTTCCCAAAATTTGTATTTAGAATAACCGCCGTAATTAATCCCCAGAAACTGATTACTATAACTCCAGGTATCAGCGACATAAAAGTTTTTGATATCGCTGGTGGAACACTTTCTGGCAAAGTTATTACAAAGCCTTTTTTTACTATTTTCACTATTATTTCAACACTTATAAGTGATATTATAACCCCTGCAAAAAGACTCTTAGCTCCTAAATATGATGTATCCATCTTTCCATCCATAACAGTTGGAAACATCGTTACAAAATAACTTGCAACTGCTATTATTCCATTTGATAGTGCCATCTCAGGCATTCCAAATCCAATTGTCATTCTATAAGCTACTGATAATGCCGCTACTAAACCTACAATACCTAAACAAGCTGTAGATATGTATGAGAAATATCTTCCCATTCCACTCGCTTCTATAAGCTGACTATAACCTGGAATTGGTAAGAAGTTTAAAATTAAAAATAGTGAACCTACTATAGTTAATGGCATTGTTGCTACAACCCCATCTTTTATTGCTATTACATGTCTTTGAGCTGCAACTTTATTAGCTACTGGAACAAAGTATTTATTTAAAAAGTTATTAAATTTTTCAAATATCTTCATCTGTACACTCCCTTTCTATTTTTTAAACTCTTTTATTGCTAATATGGCATCTTTTAATACTCCAAGACCGTCCATCATTCCATATTTTTGAGTATTTATTGTAAGAACTGGAAATCTTCCATTTGCTAATCCTATCATCTTTTCCTCTAAGAATTTAATTTGTGGACCTAGTAAAAGTATATTTATATCATTGAAATGATCTGGTGCTTGCATCTCTGGAACTGCTTTTATTTCAGCTTCTAACTTATGCTCAGCTGCTATCTTTTTCATTTTGTTAACCAATAAACTTGTCGACATTCCTGCGTTACATGCTAGTAAAATTTTAATCATAATTCTTTACCTCCAAATATTTTTTATATTTTCATTCACATATTTTGTTCTGTTCTTGTTATTAAGATACCACTTGATTACATTTTTTGTCAAATTTGCAAAAATTAGCTTTGTTTTTCGTCTGTTTTAGCTTATAATATTTTCAAGAAATCAAAATAAATATCTCTTTTTCGTTTGTTTAACTTTTTTTCTAGAAAAAAATATTAAAAAAATTTAATTTTTTTTAAAAAATGGAGGAATTTATGTATTATCAACTGGAAAATTTTAATAAAAGAATAAATAATGCTAACTTTAGCTTTGATTTAAATTCGAATCTGAATAAAACTGAACGAACTTTTCTAAACTATCTACTAAAAAAATTTTTAAAATTAGATGATTTAAAGGTTCAAATTCCTACTGAAGAAATTTTAAACTTTCTAAAGTTGGACTTACAAGAAACCAACCTGTTTTTAGAACGTTTATCTAAAAAATCTATTCTATATAATTTCAATGATTCATCTGATGATATTTTAGGAGCTTTTAATCTTATAAACTCATATCTTATATCTAATAAGATAACTTTTATTCATCTGCCTAAAGAGGTTAAATATTCAAAATATATAAAAATTTTATACAGTTTTTCAAATAAGCCAACATATAAATTTTATAGCTATTTCATTAAAAATTTTATTTTAAAAAAACGATTTGAAGTGAAGCTAGAAGATTTTAAAGATATTCTAAATTCAGAGAATAAATATGAACGTTTTTTTGACTTTGAAAAAAATGTATTAAAACCTTTGCTTAAAGATTTAGAAGCCTCTTATAAAATCAGATATGATAAAGTTAAAATTGGATGCAATTTAAATAATAAAGTCATTGCTATTGCTTTTTATTTTGAAGACGAGATGTGGGAAGCTGATGAAGATTTGAAATTGAGAAGTATACTATTTATGATTAAAAGTGATTTGCAAGATGTTGCTGAGGTTTATTCAATTTTAAAAAATGGTATTCAAAACCATGGGTATGATATCACATATAAAACTTGTTTTAAAATTAAGCAACTCTATAAAAAAAGTGCACTTACTTTTGATGAGGTTTTAAAAGCGAGTTTTAAAAAGTTAGATTTAAAAGATATTGAACCAGTTGTATATATAAAAAAAGTTTTTAGCTCTCCAAAAGAGCTAAAAAAATGCTTCACTCATGAACTTGAAAAAATAAAACCCGGAATTATGTTAGATACCTCTGTTTTTTGCGAAAAGTTCCTTCAAAGTCTTTTTCTTTTAAAAGATGACAAAATTTTACATTTTAAAAACTCTGATTTCTCTGTTTTTATAAATTGGAAAAATGGAGATGAATCTATTGTTAAAATTTACTTATTTTAATTTTTTAGGAAAGAGGCAGTGACAGCCCCTTTCCATTTACTCCTCTACTTTGCAGTGTTTTTCTACAAAGTTACTGAATCCTTTAAATGTATAATCCTCATTCTCAGGTCTCTCTAAAGATATTTTTTTAAAGAAGCAAGATGGAATTTCGTCTTTTTTTAAACACTTGATAATACAAAGATCACACCCTTTATCATGATTTACTGGGTGTAATGGACATTTGTGATCTGTACAGCTACAAAAATCTTTTGCATTCATATTTTTCCTCCTAATTTTAAATAAATTTAAAAAAAAAAAGCTCATCATTACCTCTACTAAGACCTAAAGAGATAAAGATGAACTTTTACAAGTTCGCTGTCCGGTGACAGTTCATTTTTATTTATTTTTTAATTTTGTATACAGAATATATCATAAAAAAATATCTCTGTCAATTTTTATTTATTTTTCTAAAATATAAATCTCTTTCGATAAAATCTCTCCTAAAACCTCTATCTCAATTTGGTTATCTCTAGGATTTACAACGGCACTCATTACCTTTTCGCCATCGTTTATATATATCTCTGCAACACACCTATCAACTATTACTCTTAAATTCATCTCTTTATTTTCAGAAATTTTGCACTCTCTTAAAGTTCCAAAAGTTGTAAGAGGTTCAAATCCATTTATAACACCCTCTCTATCTAAAACGAAAGATTCTCTCTCCTTAAAGTAACTTAACTTCAATCCATTTCTTCCATCTTTAAATAGAGTCATACTGAAGTCATCTAATTTTTTTAATCTCAACTCAATTTCATAGCAGTTTTTAGCTTTAGAAATTTCTGAAAACTCTGCTATTTTTTCTTTTCTAAAGTCTTTTAACTCCTCTACAGGCAAAGTCGAAACTTTTCCATCTCTTAATTTTACCTCTCGTGGAAGTGTCATCATTCCATTCCACCCCTCTCCATCTAAAGGAGCATGACCTACTAACCACCCTATAATAATCCTTCTTCCTTTCTCATCCTCAAAACTCTGTGGTGCATAGTATTCAAAACCATAATCAACTCTTTGAAACTCTTCGTGTTCGAACCCGCCATTTTCATAGTTGAAATCTCCTAAGTAATATCCAGATATACTTTTTTGTCCATCCTCAGAGACCCCTTCTGGACTAAACATAAGTAAATCCTTTCCACCAATCTCAAATAAATCAGGGCACTCCCACATATACCCCATATTTTTCTCTGAAATTTTACTAAAAAGCTCCCACCTTCTCATATCTTTAGAAGAGTATATCAAAATTTTTCCACCCTCATTGTCCTTAGCTCCTATTGCTAAATACCAAAACCCACCTTTTTTCCAAACTTTTGGATCTCTCACATGAGCCTTTGAACACTCCTCTGGAATAGAAAGCTCTATCTTCTCTAGCTTTTCAAATTTTTCACCATCTTTAGTTTTAGCTAAAATTTGAGTAGGAACCAAATCATCTGGTCCTATAGTTATTGTATTCCCAAATTGATTAGCTTGCTTTGTAAGCATCTTTACCCCTGTATAAAAAAGATAAAGCTCTCCATTCTCTACCAATCCACTTCCCGAGAAACATCCATCTATATCTCCAAATTCTTTAGAATCAGGATGAAGTGCATGAGGTAAATATTCCCAATCAAAAAGATTATTACTCTTAGCATGCCCCCAAGTCATATTTCCCCAATAGCAATTTTCTGGATTATGTTGATAAAACATATGATATTCTCCATTGAAATATGATAATCCGTTTGGATCATTTATCCAATTTTTCTCTGCTGTAAAATGGAATAACGGTCTTTTACTCATCAATTTTCTCCTTATTATTTTTTATTTTAATATTTATGAAATTTATTAAGAAAATATGAAAACGTTTACATTTGATTTTAAAATATAAAGATAAGAATTCTCTTATCTTTAATTTTTACTAAACTATCTTTTTTACAGTTGTATCTCTAGGAATCAATCTTGGTAATATCTTTGTATGTTTACAATCTCTAACTCCTGATTTCATCTCATTTATCAATTTTTCAAAAGCTAAAAATCCAATCTCTCTAACTGGCTGTGCTACCGTTGTTATCGATAAATAGTTTGTAAAACTTATATTATCAAATCCAGCTACTGCAATATCCTCAGGTACTTTTATACCTTTCTCTCTAAAGAAGTTAATAACCTCCATAGCCACTATATCATTTCCTGTGAATATTGCACTAAATTTAAATTCTCCATTTTCTTTTAAATGTTTCTCCATAGTTTCAAAAACTAACTCTTTTAAATTCCCAGACGAGTAATTATAAAACTCTATACAGTTTTTATTTTTCAAAGGGATGTTTAAACTTTGTAATCCATCTTTAAATCCTTCAAATTTCTCATCTTTATTTCCTATATAACCTATATCTATATGACCTAAACTTCCAAAATGTTTAGCTAATAGCTCTCCTCCAACTCTATGATCTATAGCAACTCCAGAAAAACTTTCTGTTAGGGTTGAAATTGTAACTACAGGAATTCCTGCTTCAGAGAATTTTTTCAAATAAGCAATATCTCCGTCTAAAGGTGAGATTAAAACCCCTGCTGGGTTATATTTTAACGAATTTTCTACTAATTTTTTTTCTTTATGTGTATTACCTTGACTATTCATAAACATAACCTCAAATCCACTTTGATAAGCTTCATCTTCTATTACACTCAGCATCTCTGAAAAATATGGATTTACTATATCTGGTAAAATTACCATTATTATTGAGCTCTTTCTACTTGAAAGAGATTTTGCAGCACTATTTCCTTTATACCCTAACTCTGCTATAACCTCTAAAACTTTCTGTCTTGTTTGAGGCTCTACATAACTAGTTCCATTTATTACTCTAGAGACTGTCGCCTGTGACACTTGTGCTCTAAAAGCAACATCTTTCATCTTTACCATGAAACAACTCCCTTTTTCATGAAATCGTATACCTATTTCAAAATTTGTTTTTATTATATTACTAAAATTTTATTTTTTCAACAATTTTTATTTTTCAAATTTATTTTTGTCTATAACCTCTTGTAAAATCAATACCTAATTATAATTTTTATTTAAAAAAATAAAATGATTGTTGAATTTTTAAACTTTATGTGATATAAATGACTTTATAAACTTTAAGTGAACAATTATATTTTTTTACATTTTCATGAAAACGCTTTCACAAAGTAAGAAAACAAATAAAATTCAAAGGAGAATATTTATGAGTTTAAAAAAATTAAATACGATTAACTATATGTATTGGCCAGCTATGGCTCTTTTTATAGGTATTGTTTTCTACCCATTTCTACATGGAATAAGAATTTCCTTTACTGATTGGAATGGATTTTCTCAAAATTTTAACTATATTGGTTTCAATAACTATAAAAGACTATTTTTAGATGCTAATTTCTATATAGCCTTTAAAAATACTCTTATCTACGGATTAGGAAGTACACTTTTTCAACAATTTTTAGGTCTTAGTTATGCTCTTCTATTGAATAGAGATTTTAAAGGAAGAAATCTACTTAGAGCTATAATATACCTACCGGTTTTAATTTCTGGTCTTATAATGGGTTACATGTGGTACTTTATATTCCAATATAGCGATGGAGCATTAAATGATATTCTTCTTTTCTTTAATCTAGATCCTAAAGATTGGCTTGGAAATCCATCTTATGGTGTTTGGATTATTGTTGCTGTGAACACTCTTCAATATTGTGGTGTTTCAATGATTATATACTTAGCTGGGCTTCAATCTATTTCAAAATCTTACTATGAAGCTGCAAATATTGATGGAGCAAGTAGCATTCAACAATTTAGATATATTACTCTGCCTCTTTTAAAGCCAGCTATCATAACTAGTTTTACTCTAAACCTTATCGGCGGATTGAAACTATTTGACACAATAAAGGCTTTAACAAATGGAGGGCCAGGATATGCTTCGAACTCTTTATCAACACTTATAAATGTTTCATATTTTAGATCACAAATGGCTGGATATGCCTCATCAATGGGACTTGTTCTGTTTATTTTCATAGTTTCTGTAACTATTATTATTCAAAAGAGATTTACTGTAAAAGAGGGTGAGCTGTAGTGAAAAAAAATCTTAAAAAAATAGGTTTTAGTCTTTTAGTTTTCATATTGGGATTCATACATCTAATCCCCATCTATATATCTTTAACTGTTTCATTAAAAAAGAAGAGTGATTTAAGCTCGAGATGGTTTTTACCAAAAGAGTTTTTCTTTGAAAACTTCTCTTTCGCTTTTGAAAAAGCAGAGCTTTTATTAGCTATGAGAAACAGTTTCTTTATAACAGCGCTTTCAATCGCCTTGATAACTTTGCTTGGAGCTATGGCTGCTTATCCGTTAGCTCGTCATAAAACTATGACTAATAAAATTGTTTTAAATCTAATCTTAGCAGTTATGATGGTACCACCTCTAAGTATTTTAGTGCCACTATTGACAATCATGACAAAAATTCATGGTGTAAACACTTACTGGGGAATTATTTTAACACTAACAACATTCAATCTGCCTCTAAGTATTTTCCTATACAGTAATTTTATACACACAATACCTAGAGAGCTAGAGGAAGCTGCAATGATTGATGGATGTAGTCAATTTAAAACTTTTTATACAATAATCTTTCCCCTTTTAAAACCTATAACTGCAACAGTAGTTATTTTAACTGGAGTTGGAATTTGGAATGACTATCAATTCTCAGTTTATCTGCTTCAATCACCTAAAATGAAGGTAGTAACTTTAGCTATCTCTTCATTTTTCAGTCACTCATCTTCTAACTTAGGAGCGGCTGCAGCTGGAGCGATAATAGCAGTTTTACCAATAGTTACTTTATATATTTTCTTACAAAGATACTTTATTGCTGGAATGACAAGTGGTTCAATCAAATAAAAAAGGAGACATTATCTATGAAAAAAATTATTTTATCTTTAGCTCTTTCAGGTTTGTTTTTAAGTTGTAATAAATCTGATGATACACCTCAAAAAACTTTAGTTATCACAAGTAATTCTCATGCTCAAGAGCCCTCTTCTGTAGCTCTTCAAGAGATTATTGATGAGTATACGAAAGCTAATCCAGAGATTAAAATCGATTTTATTCCTGGAAGCTCTGACTATGAAGAAACTATGAAAACTAAAATGGCTACAAATTCTTTGCCTGATATTTTTGGAACTCATGGTTGGTCTATTAACAGATACAAAGAATATTTAGAACCTCTTAATGATAGAGAGTGGGCACAATATGTAAGTCCTGCTATAAAACCTGTTATCACTGATATGAACGAAAAGTTTTATGTTCTACCTTTAGATATAGATATTGTTGGGTTACCATATAATCTTGATGTTCTAGAAAAAGCTGGAGTTGACCCTAAAGCTATTAAAACAACTGATGATTTTCTTCTCGCTTTAGAAAAAATAAAAAATACTGGTGTCACTCCCATCTATTTAGGTGGTAAAGATTCCGCTTCTATCGGAAATATATATGATTGGATTGCACCTGGATTGATTATTTTAACAAACGAAAATCCTCAAGGAGAAAATCTAAAAAATGGAGTATTTGATGAAAAAGCTTGGAATATCACAGGTGAATTTATAAAAACTTTAAAAGACAATGGATATATTAATAAAGATGCACTGACTGGAAATGATGCAGCTAGAGCCCTTGGAACTGGAAAAGCGGCTTTTCTTTTCTTTGGGACATCAATGATTAGAGAAGGTTTAACTTATAATCCAGATGCAAGAATGGATTTTATTGCATTACCAACAAAAGAGAGAGATCAAAAATCATACTTTATAACAGGTGAAAGAATGGCTCTTGGTGTTTGGAAAGATTCTCCAAATAAAAAAGAAGCTCTAGATTTTTTAGACTATCTTGCTAAGCCTGAAAATATCTCTAAAATGGCAACAGCTAACGTTTTGCCAACTGGTCTTACAAATGCTAAAAGTGACCTTGGAGAGTTTGAAAGTAGCTATGATTTAGGAGATAAATATCAATATGTTGGATTCTTTGATAGAGAGTATCTACCTAGTGGAGCTTGGGAAACTCTTTGCTCTATTGGAGCTGGTATAATCTCTGGTCAACTTACTGTCGAAGAAGCCTCTAAAAAAATGAAAGAGGATTTTGATAAACTAAAAAATAAATAGGAGCAACTACAATGAATATATATGTTAATTCTAATTCTGAGTTTCATTTACAAAATGATTCTATCAGTTATATTTTAAAAGTTTTAGACAATGGAGATCTTGGTCATCTTTATTTTGGAAAAAGATTACATCATAAAGATAATTTTTCAAATATGCTTCAAATTTTTGAACACCAAGTTCCTTATACTCCAGAACAGATTGATGGTGTATCTGGATTTGCATTAGATAGCTTAAAACAAGAGTTTCCATCTTTTGGAACAGGAGATTATAAAGAACCAGCTTATGTTGTTCTACAAAAAAATGGAAGTAGAGTCACTAATTTCAAATTTTCTAAATATGAGATTCTAGATGAAAAACCCTCTTTAAATGGGCTTCCTCATACATATATTTCAGAAAAAAATGCAGTTAAAACTTTAAAAATCACTCTTCGAGATGAACTTTTAAGCTCTGAGATTGTTTTAACTTATTCTATATATAGGGATTTTCCTATTATAACTAGAAGTTCTAGTATCACAAATAATGGCGATGATGATTTAACTTTAGAAAGATTTTTAAGTTTCAGTATGGATATAGATCAGAAAAAATATGAACTTCTACATCTTTCTGGAGCTTGGGCTAGAGAAAGAAATATTGTCACTAACACCATAAATCAAAATAAAATTACTATTGATAGTAAAAGAGGCGCAAGTAGCTCTAACAACAACCCTTTTATAGCTTTAAAAGAAAATGGAGCCGATGAATTCAAAGGTGAATATATTGGAGTTAACCTTGTTTATAGTGGTAACTTTGTTGCTGGAGTAGAAAAAGATCATTATAATCATATTAGATTAAATATGGGAATAAATCCTTTTAACTTCTCTTGGGTTTTAGAGAAAGAGGAAAGCTTCACCGCTCCAGAAGTCGTTATGTGTTACTCTGATTCTGGATTAAATAAGATGAGTCAAAACTATCATAAGTTCTATCAAAACCACCTTATTAGAGGTGAATGGCAACATAAAGCTAGACCAATTCTTATCAACAACTGGGAAGCAACATACTTCGATTTCAATGAAGAAAAAATCTTACAAATAGCTAAAAAAGCAAAAGAGTTAGGGGTTGAATTATTTGTTTTAGATGATGGATGGTTTGGTTCTAGAAATGGAGATACCGCTGGGCTTGGTGATTGGTGGAGCAATCTTGATAAATTAGAAAGTGGAGTAGAGGGTCTTTCTAAAAAAGTTGAAGAGCTTGGTTTAAAATTTGGACTTTGGTTTGAACCTGAAATGGTAAATCCAGATAGTGATTTATATAGAACTCATCCTGAATGGGCTCTTTCTATTCAAAATAGAAAGCCTACTTTAAGTAGAAATCAACTTACCTTAGATTTAGGTAGAGATGAGGTTGTAGAATACCTATTTGAAAAAATATCTAACATTCTGAAGAATTCTAAAATCTCATACATTAAATGGGATATGAATAGAAATATGACTGATGTTTGGTCTGGTGTTTTAGAAAGCAAAAGACAAGGAGAAACAGCCCATAGATATATTTTAGGTGTTTATAAACTTATGGAAAAAATCACTACAACTTTCCCTGAAATACTTTTTGAATCTTGTGCTGGTGGTGGAAATAGATTTGATCCTGGAATGCTTTACTATATGCCACAAATTTGGACAAGTGATAACACCGATGCTGTTGAAAGACTTAAAATTCAATATGGTACCTCTGTAGCTTACCCTATCTCAGCTATGGGAGCACATGTTTCGGCTGTTCCTAACCATCAAACTGGTAGAATAACTTCTATCAATACAAGAGCACATGTCGCTTTCTTTGGTGCTTTCGGTTATGAATTAGATCTGAATGAAATAACTCCAACAGAGATGGAAGAGGTTAAAAAACAGATTATTTTCTTTAAAGAAAATAGAGAACTTCTACAATTTGGGACATTTTATAGAATAGAATCTCCTTTTGAAGATGAGTTTCAAAATATATCTTGGGCTATGGTGAGTAAAGATCAATCTGAAGCTATCTTAGGAGTTTATAGAGTTCTCTCTATTCCAAATCCTGGTTTTGATTCTGCTTTTGCTGCTGGATTAAATCCTGATTTTAAATACTCTATAGAAAACGAAGATATCTTAGGAAAAGTTTTCTACGGTGATGAACTTATGAGTTCTGGAATTAAATTTAGAAAAGTTGGATTAGATGCACATAACCCTAAAAGTTTAGAAAATCTTGGAGATTTTAGAAGTAAACTGATAAAAATTTCAAAAATATAGTCTTATCTAAATAGAAAAGTCAGAGCATTTAACTCTGACTTTTTCATTTTTTAAAACACATATCCTATATGAACTTGGAATAGTGTTCCACCATTTAAAACATCATTTGATACCGAGAAATCCATTGGTCCAAGGAATGTGTCCCAACCAATTCCAACTCCATACCCTTGTTCGCTTCTATCCCAGATATCATTTTTAGTTTCAAATCCTGAACTATAATTATATGTTCCTACATTATAGTTAAAGTTTAAATATAGATTAGGGACTATTGTGTATTGCAGTCCAGCTGATCCCATAAAGAAGTTATCTGTATAAACTGCTCCTATAGGCAATCCTACAAATGAATAACTTCTTCCCATAGGATTATTTCTTAAACCACCTATACTAAATAGTTCAGATAACGGTGTATTTTCAGAGTTATACATCTGTCCACCACGAACTCCAGTATTTAGTGACCAATTTTTACTTAAGCTGAAATACTTTGTTGCCATAGCCGAATATCCTTCGTAAGTTTCACCTGATTTTGTATTTGATTCTGAGAATAACTGTAACAATCCATTAGAACCAGTTGTCGCATACTCTGCTTGATTCATCGTATCAAAGTAGAAGCTGAATGTATTTGATATATAACTTCCATCTTTTTTAAACTCTGAGAAATTCTGGATTTTTTCTCCAGAATCATAGTATGTATCCATATTTTTAAATCCTAAAGTATATCCAGCTATTATATTGTTAAATATCGTTGTTCCTACTGACAAGTTTGTTGTAAATGTATCGTTTCTATATGTCGATACGTTATCTCCATCACGATATAAGAATATAGGGTTTAATCCATAACCTAAATCTACCGAAACGATTAACTTATGATTTAAGAAATCATACTGTGTCATATCTGTTAATGAAATTTTTGGATATTTAGAAAACTCTGTTTTTAATGTATAATTCTTCTGCGATAGATTGAATTTATTAAATACAGGCACTTCTGCCACTGCTTCTAATCCAGCTCCATAATTGGAAATATAAAATACTCCCGCTTTTAATTTTGTATCCATTCTTTCTTTTACTGTTAAATTTAAAGTTTCACCCTCTACATTATAAAAGACTCTATCCACGTAGCTTTTAGCATATATCTTCTCAACCCATAGATTCAAATCTTGAACTGTCATCTCTCCGTCAACAGGTTTTAATTTCTGAATCTCTTTTTCTGTTAGAAGGTTATTTCCTGATATTTTTATATCCTTTATTATAAACTCTTTTTTAGCAAAACTTTCTTTCTCTTTTTTCACTTTATCAAACTCTGCTTCATCAGTTAATTTCACAAGTGCGTAATCTAAGCTTTCAGCTGCTATCTCTCCCTCTTGGACTAAAGTCGATAGATTGTCAAAGTTTAAAGTACTATGTTTTTTAACATCTGGTGTTATCAAGATATCTGGAAGATGTGCTTGAGTTTGAGTTTTTTCAGTTCCCATATAACTTGATAATTTATCAAGTATTTGAACTATATTTGAATTATCACTTATAACTATTGGATCCGCTGCTATATCAACACCTATAACAACATCTGCTCCCATATTTATAGCTTGTATCACTGGGAAGTTATCTGCAACTCCACCATCAACATAGTAGTTACCCCCATCTCTTATAGGATCTAAAAATGTTGGTATAGCCATACTTTTCAATGTTGCTAAAGCTAAATCTCCACTATCTATAGCTACAGACTCTCCTGTTTGTAGATTTGTTGTCATCGCTCTAAATGGAATTGGAAACTCTTCGAAATTTTTTGTTCCCTCTGCTCTTGCAAATATTTTTTTCAACTCTAAATAGATATACTCTCCATTTAAAACTCCCATTGGAAGAGACAAATTGAAATCTTCATTCAATGAAATTGTAAGAGGATATTTATTCGATTGAGTTTTTCGAACAATCCCTTCTAAATCTCTATTAGATGCATTTCTAAATAGTTCATAAAATTGTAAATCAGTAACTGTTTTTTCTATCTCATCTGGAGTATATCCTACTGAATACATAGCTGCAATTATACTTCCAGCACTTGTTCCTACTACATAGTCAACCGGTATCTGATACTTTTCAAGAACTCTTAGCACTCCTATATGGGCAGCACCCTTCGCTCCTCCTCCACTCAATACCAATCCAACTTTGGGCCTATTCTCATCATTACTTTTCAAAAATGTGGCCTTTAGATTTTCTAAATTCTTTCTCTTTAATTCTAATTCTTCAATCTGCCTTTCAATCTCTTTTACCTTCGCTTCTTTAGAGTTAACTCTATTAGGTGAATGAGAAGCAAAAATAGATAAGCTAATTAGAAAAAATAGTACTATTTTTTTCAAAACCTTCATTATTTCTCTCCTTATTGTTCTTTAGATGTCAAAATTCCAGAACCAATAACCAGTCCAAGAATCACATTTGTAAGTATAAGTCCTGTTATTATCTCAACCACTACAAGAAATTGTGATAATGCTGTTAGAGGATAGACATCCCCATATCCTATTGTCGTGATTGTAATAAAACTAAAATAGATATGTTTAAAGTAAAAATGAAAAGCCCCTAAACTACGATCTATACCATTAAATACTGGTTTATCACTAAATAGAGTTAGAATAGTAAATAATAATCCAAAACTTATCGCTATAGTTATATATGTTGTAATTACAACAATTACATCTGAAGCTACTACTCTTCTTCTTCTCCTTAAAAAATCAGTAACTACATATTTTAGTAAAATCACATGAGACAGTATTAATAGTATCACATTTAAGAAAGATAGAAAATAGAAAAAATATTTTAAACTATCGTTTTCATTTAAACCTAAGGAAAAGTTAATTATTGGTACTAAAATTAAATAATATAAGATTAAAACTGTCGCTTTTAAAGGACCATCTTTAAATAAAAAATTCCTTTGCCTCAAAAATACTAGTGGTAAAATACTAAAAAATATTTTTATAGAACTTAGAGTTATCGTTATTAGTATTATTTTTTTCTCTACCATCAAATGAGCAAAAAATGATATTAAAATTGAAACACTTCCCGCTGTCACTGAATTTTTTAAGAATTGTAAAATCTGCTCTTTATTATATATTCTCATTTTCTCTCCTATTGTTATTTAGTATATGAAAAAAGCATAGTAAAACTATGCTTTTTATATTCTACGCTTTTAAAAATTCTTGAAGTTCTTCTGTTTTTGGATTATGAAAAACTGAATCTGGAAGTCCCATCTCAACAACTCTTCCTTCACTCACAAAGATTACATAATCTGCTACTCCTCTGGCGAACTCCATCTCGTGAGTTACTAAAACCATATCCTTTTGATCTTTTCTCAGCTCTTTTATAGCTTCTAAAATCTCCTTTGTTAAAGCTGGGTCTAAAGCTGATGTGGGTTCATCTAACAATAAAACTTTTGGTTTTAAAGCCATCGCTCTAACAATTGCAACTCTTTGCTGTTGCCCTCCCGAAAGTTGGTGGGGGTACTTATCTCTATGTTCAAAAAGTCCAAATCTTTTAAGTAGTCTTAACGCACGATCCTCTGCCTCAGTTGAATTTATCTTATGAACTTTTTCTAACGGCAACAAAATGTTATCAAGTGCTGTTAGATGAGGAAAAAGATTAAACGCTTGAAATACAACACCAATCCCCTTTCTATACTCATGAAGGCTCTCCTCTGTCTCAGGAATAACTTCTCCATTCAAAATTATTCTTCCACTATCTAGGGATTCTAATCCAGCTAATATTCTAAGAAGTGTTGATTTTCCTCCCCCAGACGGGCCTATTATAACCAAAGAGTGAATTGATTTTAAATCTAAATCAAGTTTATTCAGTACAATCTGATTTCCAAAAGCTTTAGATAGTTTTTCTATCTTAATTTCCATAGTTATACCTCCTCTCTAAATACTTCGAAAGATGAGATATAGGATATGTCAATATAAGATATCCTACTGCTAAAATACAGTAATTTTCTATAGGTGAAAATGTCAATGAATCAACCTCTTGAACATTTTTAGTAAACTCATTCACAGCAATTATAGACAATAAAGAAGAATCCTTTATCAAACTTGCAAATTGTCCCGCCAATGGTGGCATCACTCTTTTGATTACCTGTGGTAAAATTATATATCTGTATGTTTGAGCCTTTGTAAAAGCTAGCGCTTTTGCTGTTTCTAGCTGACTCTTATCTATACTTTCAATTCCACCTCTGAGAATTTCACAAACATATGCTCCCGAGAAAACTCCCATTATTAAAATTCCCATAACATATCTATTATTTATACCAAAAGCTGTTCCTATTACATAGTAGAAAAGATATATCTGAACGATTAAAGGAGTTCCCCTTATCATCTCTGTAAATCCTTTTGCAAAATAATATGTCGGCAAAAATCTCCCTCTTTGACCCAAAACTAAAAGTGTTCCAATTAAAAAGCTAGAAACCAATGAAAATACAGAGATTACTAATGTCATTTTAAATCCTAAAAGGAATTTATATCTATATTTTTCAATTATCCCCTTCCAATTATACGGATAATCGATACTACTAAATGCAAAATGAAAAATTCCTAAAACTAATATAGTCACTAAAATTATATTGAACCATTTCACGAATAAATTTTCTGTTTCTTTTTCAGGTTTAAAAAATATAGTTTTTAGTATACTCATACCATCTCCTAATCAAAGAAGAAAGGGACATTTTTCTCTTTAAAGAAAGCTCTCTCCTCACCTAAATATTTATCAGCTAACTCATTAAACTTTCCACTATTTTTATACTCTACTATAAACTCATCTATTTGAGCTCCTAAATCCTCTTCACCTTTTCTATAGGCTATTGCCCACGGTTGAGATTCTGTTTCAAACTGCTCTAATAAAGGTGTTGTTGTCTCTTGATTTCTTGACCAATTTTTATAAATTGTAAGAGGGTCATATATAAAAGCATCAACTTTACCTTGAGAAACTTCCAATATAATTGCACTCTCTTTGTCAAAAACCATAATCTCTGCATTTGGGAAATATTTTTGAGCTACAGTATGTCCACTCGTACCTTTTTTTACAGCAACTTTTTTCCCTTTTATATTTAAATCACTCGCTTTTGTTATCCCAGATTTATTATTTACTAACATTGCTAAATAGCTTTTAGCATATGGCTTTGAAAAGTTAACAGATTGCTTTCTCTCCTCTGTTACTGACATTGAAGAGATGATTATATCTATTTTTTTTGTTTTCAGAGCTGGAATCAGCCCTCCATAAGCCATATCTTCTATGATTACATCTCTTCCTAAATATTCACCTAAGGCATAAGCCATATCTACACTTATTCCTGTTGGTCTTCCCTCCTCATTTGACATCTCAAATGGTGGATAAGCCAGTTCCATTCCAACTATCAAAGGTTGACTTTGAGAAAATGTTAAACTTCCTAAAATTAAAGTTAAAAAAAACAATATTTTTTTCATAAATTCCTCCCTTTATGTAAAAAGTTATTTTTATAGCTTTATTCTACTTCTAAATAAAGGGAAGATTTCCTCTATTTTTATATTTTAGATTTTTAAACTCTAATTTACTAACAATCCTATCTTCAACATAAATAATCCTGCTGCATATATCATCGGAAATGCAACTATACTTCTTAAAAAGAAGATTTTCATAACATCAAAAAAATTAAATCCAATTTTTGAATTCATAAGAATAATTCCTGTTTCACTAAAATATATCAACTGTGAAAAAGTTAATCCTCCAATAACAAATCTAGCCAATTCACTTGGACAATCCTTTATAAAGACAGCCGGTAACCACATATCAGTTATTCCTATTATCATAGAAGGAGCCATGTATTGAGCTATCTCTCTTTCAAAGCCTATGAATTCTAAAAATGGAACCATCGGCGCTGTAACTATTTGAAAGAAGTTTGTTTTATCAGCTAGTACTAAACCAATTGTTCCTACAAGCATTATTACAGGAGTAAACGTCACATATATCGTTAATACTTTTATAAAAGAATCTCTTAAAACTTTCGTAGCTTTCGTTTTTCCAGCTACATCCGAAGCTAATCTGATAGCATAATTCATACTTGTATCTCTCTCATCTGGAGCTTCTCCCTCTCTATAATACCTATCTTTAAATTTTTTCAAAGGCATTCTAGATATCACAACACCAGTTAAAATTGTACATACTATTATTGTTCCATAAAAATATCCAAAAATATGTGATAATCTAAGCAAATCCGCCATCATTATTGCGAATGAAATTCCAACTAACGAGAATGATGTTGCTATAATAGCTGCTTCTTTTTGTGTATAGTATCCTTTTTCATATTGTTGATCTGTTACTACAATTCCTATCGTTCCATCTCCAACAAATGATGCTAAAGCATCAATTGCTGCATAGCCTGGAACTTTAAATAATTTTCTCATATAAGGGGCTATCAAAGTTCCTATAAATTCAACCAACCCAAAAGAAGTCAGTAGTGGTATAAGCATAACCTCTAAAAAAAATGTTACTAATATTGTTGGCAATAACTCATCTATCATCATAAGTCCCGTTGCTTCATCTGCAACAACTCTACTCAAACTTTCTGGTAAAAAATTATATGTTATTAAAATTAGAGTTAAAGCCCCTAATATTCTTATTCCAGCAACAAATTTACTACTTATAAAAAATCCGTCTAAAACTTTATCATTAAAAGTTTTTCTTTTCATTCCTAAGATAGTTCCAAAGATTGTGACCACAGCGAATCCTGCTGTCACTATTTTCACTATATCATCATACCTTTCTACTATATGACTCTTGATGTGTCCTAACAACATCCCTGACTCTCCTCCAATTACCATCGGTACCAAGAAAAGCCAAATTCCTACAAAAGAATAAAATCCGAATTTAAAAGTATTGATTACCACTATCCTCCTCCTTATATTTTAAATAAAAAAAAGCGTACAAAAGTACGCTTTAATAACTAATAAAAAATAACAAAATTTCACAATATTGTTATGGCAGCGTCACAATATTTTTGTTCACAGGATTACAACATCTTTGCCGTCGGCCTTAGGCTCATTTGTAAAGGTGAACTAATATTTAATTTTTTATAATGCATTATGAAACATTTT
Organism: Cetobacterium sp. ZOR0034; assembly: GCF_000799075.1. NCBI lineage: Bacteria > Fusobacteriati > Fusobacteriota > Fusobacteriia > Fusobacteriales > Fusobacteriaceae > Cetobacterium > Cetobacterium sp. ZOR0034. The sequence goes on along the minus strand of NZ_JTLI01000022.1, from coordinate 2,879 downwards.
TATTATTTTGTCAATATTTAATTTATTTTTTTTATCTCAATACATCACTATAAAGTGTCATCGCTAAATAGAAGTAAATAACTAATGCTAATGCATCTACAATTGTCGTTACTAGAGGTCCTGCCATTATCGCTGGATCTAAGTTTAACTTTTTAGCACCTATTGGTAAAAGTCCACCTACAAGTTTTGCTATAACTACAGTTACACCTAAAGTTACTGAAACTAGTAGTGACATTTTCAAATCTTGCTTCAATATAAAATTCATACGTAAGAAGTTCACTGCACCTAATCCTAAACCAACAATTAGACTAACTCTTAACTCCTTCCATACAACTTTTAAATAATCATTTATTTTTATCTCTCCTAAAGCCATTCCTCTTATAATAAGAGTTGATGATTGAGATCCTGCATTTCCACCCGTATCCATTAACATCGGAATTGCTGCTGCTAATACAACCATCTGCTCAATTATCTCTTCATATTTACTTATTATAGATCCTGTGAATGTAGCTGACACCATTAATACAAGTAACCAAGTTAAACGATTTTTAGCTAAATCAAATATTGGAGTTTCTAAATACTCCTCTTTACTTGGCGCCATTGCAGCCATCTTTTGGAAATCCTCTGTATTTTCCTCTTCTATTACATCAACCATATCATCGATTGTTATAATTCCTACTAAAATATTTTCTTTATCTATTACTGGTAAAACTGTCAAATCATATTTCTTAAACAAAGTAACTGCATTTTCTTGATTTGTCGATGTTTTTACAGATAAAACACTCTTATCCATAATATCTTCAATCATTTCATCATCATGAGATGATAACAGTTTTTTTAAGGTTATCTGTCCTTCTAATCTTTTATAGCTATCTATAACATAAGCTACATCTATCGTTTCAAGTTCTTCAGCGTATTTTCTAATATGTTTAATACTATCTTTTACAGTACAATTACTTTTCAAAGATAGATATTCTATAGTCATCAAACTTCCTGCTGAATCCTCCTCATAAGATAGGAATTGATTAATCAAAGAACGATTTTCATGCTTGTAGTTCTCAAGCACTCTTTTTACAACATTTGAAGGCATCTCCTCTAAAAAGTCAATCATATCATCGAAGTATAACTCTTCTAATAGTGATTGTAACTTATCATCATTTATTGAACTCACAATTTTAATTTGCTCATCGGTATCTAAATTTGCAAATACCTCTGCTGCAATATCCTTGTGTAACAATCTAAAAAGAATAATCATATCCTTTTCATTTTCATCGTTATTCTCAATAAATTCAGCAATATTAATCGGAGTTTCACAATTTAGAACCTCCTTTAAAGATTTTAAATCCTTTTTTAATAGAAGTTCTTTTACTTTTGTTTCAAACATCTTTCCTCCTTGTTTTTTGCAGAGGAAAAACGAAGAAAAATTCTAGACCTTTCCTCTACAAACGAATATTAAATTGTTATTTTTCACATTGCGTTTGGGATAACTGTCCATCTTTTTCTCTCCTTCGATTTATTTTGCTTGTATAGCCTATAAATTATACCTTTTATTAAATAAAAAGTAAATGTTTTATATTTTTACAAAAAACAAAAAGACCTTAGAACTAAGTTCTAAGGTCCTTAAATATCATTACTTTACAGTTACGATGTTAGAAGCTTGAGGTCCTCTGTCACCTTGAACTACGTCAAAAGTAACTTCTTCTCCTTCTACTAACTTCTTGAATCCATCTTTCTTGATTTGAGAGAAGTGTGCGAATACATCTTTCCCGTCCTCACCAGTGATAAATCCGAATCCTTTTTCTTCGTTGAACCATTTAACTGTACCTTTCATTTGATACCTCCATAATTATTTTTTATAATTCTACAAATCTTAATCTTTAAATCAGAGGTTAAACAAACTCAAGTTACCAATGGTTTCTCTTCTAAAAATTTTAAAACTCATATTATTAATCTAGTATTATTATACTACGTTTCTATCAAAAAGTAAATGTTTTTATTTTTTATCTTTCTCATTTATCTTTTATATAGTTCATCAATCGTTACAAACTCATACCCATTACGCTTTAATATAGGAATCGCAATTTTTAGAGCTTCGCCTGTTTTTTCATAGTCATGAAGTAAAATAACTCCTTTATCCCTTGCATTTTCTACTAAAAACTTTGCGATATATTCTGAATCAAATTTTTTCTCCCAATCTTGAGGACAAATATTCCACATAACAGAGATCATTCCTAGATTTTTTCTCACTTCCTCTTTCTGCGATTTTGCGAGCGATCCATATGGAGGTCTAAAATATTTTACACTCTCACCTGTTGTTTTCTGTATAATTTTATTTGTATCCTCTAATTCTTTTTTTACATCTTCAATTGATATTTTTTTAAAATTTGGATGATTATATGAGTGATTGGCTATCTGATGTCCATCGTTATAAATCTTTTTTAAAATTTCCGGATACCTCTTTCCATTTACACCCACAATAAAAAATGTCCCTTTTGCCTCGTTCTCTTTTAAGACGTCCAATATTTGTTCTGTAACCTTAATCTTAGGTCCATCATCAAAAGTCAACGCTATTCTTTTCATATCCACACTTTGAGACAAAGCTGAAACCCCAATAAAATACAGAGCTATTAAATACTTTCTCATTATTTATCCCCCCATTTTTTTCTAAAAAAACTATACCACAATTGCTATTTTTTATATAGTTTTTTTATTTTTTTATTTTTCAATTTTTGAAAAAAAGTTTTATTTTTTTTCAGAAAACATATATCTTTTTGCAAAAGAATGTATTATAATAGATTCAATTTAAAGAATCTGTTAACTAAAGATGAAAAATAGGTCCAATTCCTTAAAAAGGGATAAAGATTTTCGATTTGAAATAA